>JAAYWS010000125.1 GCA_012516575.1 Actinomycetaceae bacterium | reverse complement strand
GAACTTAAGTATCAACTTTTACCACATCCAGCGCTATATACGGCTTGGATGTGGTAAAAGTTGATACTTAAGTTCAGATGAAGCTGATATCGCGCCCATTAACGCCGACACCACCACTAAACGGGCTTGTCCGACTGGCGGTTGGCAAGAACAACCACCTGAAACTCACAACCCAACGGCTGAAGTTCACATCCCTTAGTGACATATACGGTGAGTATCGTGCCCTATACGACACGATACTCACCGTATATGTGAGTTAGGTTCGCTCGGCGGTCAAATTTTGGTCAACTAGGCGAAATCCACAACACCCTACACGCTCAAATGCGAAGAGCGCCCTAAAGTAGCGGCGCGTATGGTTTTAGACGCGCCCTAAATACGCCAGTGCCTAACGAATAAGCGGTCGATGCTTTGCGTCGATTTCGGCTTGTAACGAGGCAGTGTTCATTTCCCCTGGAGTGAACCAGCTGACTTCGAGCGCATCGCTCGACGGCTCACAGTCTCCGACCATCGGTACGATATATGCCAACGACACCGCATGTTGCCGAGGATCGTGTTGGCCTTCACCCGGGGTGGGGAAGTACTCGCATACTGTGAAAGGTGCCAGATGAGCAGGGATTTGCGGAATCGCCATCTGCCCGAGATCTTTTTCAATATGTCGCGCAATCGCATCTCGGATTGATTCGTGATACAGCACTCGGCCGGACACAATCGAACGGATAATACCGTCGTTTTTTGCAGAAAGCAGTAGCCCAATTGCTTCTAACTGCCCGCTTTGCCCCAAGCGCACCGGAATAATATCGACGTACAAAATCGGCGTCTTGCGCCGAATAAAATCGAGGTCATCCGGAGACAACCAAGGGCCCATATCGCCCGATGCCACATCACTCATAAAAATAAGTGTGCCAGCACCGCGAACCGGACTCAACGGTTACACCCGTATTGTGCTTGGGGCGCAACCATTCGGCGTCACCCCGGCGTATAGTGCTCAGGATCCTAGCCCGCATCTAAGGCGCTGTCCGTGATAGTCTCAGGGCTTAGCAATACCCGTTTCACTAACGCGAAAGCAGAATTCATGGAACGTTTCGAACAACCGTTAATGAAAATTAACCTTGCCTTCGCGTTAATCATGGCGGCATTGGGCTGGTATGGCCTGTACGTTATGAAGTTTGACGGATCTGTGCTTACCGCAGTGGTTATCGGAACAATTGCAGTTGTAGTTGCAGTTGTCGGCTGGTATCGCGACTCAGTGTACATGTTAGGCGGAGGAACACTCGGAACCGCACTCCTAATGCCTACAACCCTTGGGATGATCCCGATGATCCTCGGATTCATCCTTTTTATGCTTTTGATTTCCTTGCGGTTCTTTATTTCCTTTTTCGACGAAGAGCACTGAGGCCGGAAGAACGCTAAGACAGGAAGAACACTGAGGCCGGAAGAACGCTGAGACAGGAAGAGCCCTGAGGCCAGAATCCCTAAGCTACGGGAATAATAACCGGGCGAATAACGCTCTAATAGGTGGCACCTATTCACACTATGAAGGAAGAACATGGCACGTCTTGAAGTAGGCCAGCAGGCTCCGGATTTCACACTTGACACGATCGGCGGCGGGCAGGTCACCCTTTCTGAAGAGCTCGCAAAAGCTGAGCAGGGAGTTATCGTTTACTTCTATCCGCGCGCGATGACGCCCGGATGTACTACGCAGGCTTGCGATTTTAGGGATTCGGAGAATTCACTACGCGCCGCTGGCTACACGGTGATAGGGATTTCCCCAGATCCAGTGGCGCGTCTGGAGAAGTTTACCGAACGTGACAACCTCAATTTCCCACTGGCTGCAGACCCAGAGAAAACAGTATTAGAAGCCTGGGGAGCTTTCGGGGAGAAAAAGAATTACGGACGGATCGTCCAAGGCGTAATCCGCTCTACCGTCGTCGTCGGCAAAGACGGTAACGTGACCCACGCGCTGTACAATGTTCGGGCCAAAGGTCATGTAGCTCGGCTACGTCGCGACCTCGGAATTGACGAATAGTCACATTTTTGCCGTCGATTATCCCCACCCGGGTTAAGGCGTGTAAGATCTATTCTTGTTGCGCGCGAGTGGCGGAATTGGCAGACGCGCTGGATTTAGGTTCCAGTGCCTTCGGGCGTGAGGGTTCAAGTCCCTCCTCGCGCACTTTCCCGCAGTGAAGAATCCTTCACTGCGGGATTTTTATTGCTGTGGGTTTTGGTCTTTAATCCGGTTTTTGAATTGCGGCGTAACACGGTTCGAGGATAGTAAGCAGTCGATGACGCAGCGGGTCAGCTTGTGCGGCTAACTCACGTTGAGCTGCAATATAACGCGCTTTGCCTTCGGAGGTTTCAATTGCAATCGGTTCGAGACCCAAACTGGAGCAATCGTAAGGTGAGGCTTGCATATCGATCCGCCGTGCTTTCATAGCGAGATCAAAACACTCGATAAGGAGCTCTCCTGGGATGAGCGGGGCTAATTGGATGCACGCACGTAATAGATCCATCGTGACATGAATGCATCCAGCTTGTTCGTATTCGAGTACGGTATCGTACGCGGGCTGGACTAGGTTGAGGTCAACAGCAGCCGGAGAAAAGAAGCGGAAAGCGTCGAAATGTGTGCATCGGATGTGGGCTTGTTCCACAAGCTCATTGGTTCGTTCTGTGCCGAGCCGTAAGGGTAGCGGATGGCGGGTTTCGTCAACCTTGTAGACCATTGCCCACTCGTGCCATCCTAAACAGCCAAAGCTTGGTTCGCGTTCGATGAGCACACGTTGGAGCAGAGTTAAATGTCGGATCCCGTTCGAGCGGTGGAACAGATAATCCGGATCAAGCTGGACGAGAGCCGCCGCGGCGTCGACACCTTCGATAATGCGGTACCAAGGCAGTTCGCTTTGTCGTTGCCAATAAATCCGAGCTGCATCAATATCACTGACTTCATCATCTAGCGGGAAAGCGAGTCCGTAAGGAACGGCATTGCGATCTACTCCCGGGTGCCAAATAGCGAGGCGACGGGGACGAAGAGAATAGTATTCCCAAAGGAAATCTTCGACCGGATGACGTTGCCCGGCCGCTCGGCGGGCTTGATGGCCGGCTGAGCGTTCATGGGCTGCATCCATATGAGCGCGGGCACGCGGCCACCAAATAGCTGCAGGAAGAACATCCATACCCCTATTTTCGCATAGTCTTAGGGTATGAAGATTGCACGACTATCGTTATCTCAAGGTCCGCGTTTTGCAGTGGTGGACGAATCTGAAAATTACCATGTTTTAGCAGGTGATCCCCTATATTCCGGTTTTGAAACGACCGGTCAAGTCCTTGGTGCGGAAGATGTGAATCTGGTCGCACCGATGATTCCGCGCTCAAAAGTTGTCGGTTTAGGAGGAACCTTCCATCAAGAAGGACAACCTGCCCCAGATCGTTCGAAAGCGCCGGTCACATTTTTGAAACCTAATACCGCGGTTGTTGGGCCGAACGTACCCATTACGGAGCCGAGTTTCGCCACGGATTTGCATCATGAAGCTGAACTGGCAGTGATTATTTCGCGGCTGTGTAAAGACGTGCCAGTTGAGCGGGTGGACGAAGTTATTTTTGGGTATACCGTGGCAAACGACGTAACCGATGTAGGCACGGCAAAAACTGATCCGCAATGGGCACGGGCGAAAGGTTTCGACACGTCTTGTCCGATCGGCCCGGTGATTGAAACCGAGCTGGACACCTCAGACTTGACGATCCGGTTAACAATTGACGGGGAAGTAGTTCAGGAAGGTACGACGGCTAATATGGCCTACTCGGTGCCGGAGTTGGTTTCGTACGTCTCATCCTGTTTCACACTACTACCGGGCGATATTATTCTGCTCGGCGCAGTGGCACCCGGTGTGGCTGGCGGACCGGGAAGCGAAATCGAAGCCTACGTGGAAGGCATCGGGACTTTACGCAACCCGGTCGTGAACGAATAGGTCTGTGGATCAATAGCCGTAGCAGGCTAGTTTAGGCTGTCTTGGCCAGCACGGCACCGATAGCATCGAGTGCTTGTTGTAAAATTGGGCGCGGAGTAGCGACGATCATACGCGCATAATCGGCGTAATGACTTCCACAAGCTTGACCGTTAGTGAGCGCAACCCCCGCTTGTTCACGCAGAAAACTCGACACGGACTGGTCAGCAGGAATGACGCCGGATTTGCGGGCCGTGGAAAAGTCGAGGAACACAATATACGTGCCCTCGTTATGCGCCACGTGCACTCTGGGGGTTTCTTGAGCCCATTGTTCGACAAGCGCAAGATTATCGCGCAGATACTCACGAACCTGATCCAGCCACATCCCGCCGTCGCGATAAGCCGCGATACTGGCATGAACACCTACAGAGGACGTGGCACCTTCGAGCATGTCAAGAACGGAGTTAAGCCGGGTAGCATCCTCCGGATTGGAAGTAATCACCTGTGCACATTTGAGCCCGGGAATATTCCAGCCTTTCGACGCCGATATGAAGGTTAACGTTTGGCGGGCGGCATTGTTGCTGATTGACGCGTACGGGACCCAAGGTGCGTGCAAGGCGAACGGGGCGTGCACGTCATCGGAGATAACCCGCGAATCGGGGAAACGTGCCATGAGGGCGTCTAAGGCAAGCAATTCATCGCGGCTGTAAACCCGACCAGTGGGGTTGGCCGGATTCACAAGGATGAGCGTGCGGGCACCTGCGGTGAGCGCGGCTTCAATCGCCATCAGGTCTAATTCATCCCGGCCCGCGCGCTTCACATTTGGCACCTCAATTAGCTTTCGGCCCATACGTGGAATCAGGCTCATAAAACCCATATAAGCCGGCGTCGGCAAAATAACGGCCGAATCAGCCGGGGTAAGCTCATTAATCGCAAGGCGTGCAGCAGAGAGAATGTCGGGAGTGATATGCACCTGCTCGGGTGAGACCTGCCAGTTTCCGTGGGATTCCAGCCAGGTAGCGGTAGCTGTGCGAAGTTCGGCGTAATCAGCTGGGTGTAGGTAGCCGATACTGGGGGCTTGTGCGAATTTGTGCACTACTGCTGAAACTTCCGGGGCAAGTCCGAAGTCCATTTCGGCTACAAACATGCCGGTCGAATCGGGAAACAGATTCCATTTAAGCGAATAAGGATGACGCAGTTGACCAATAGTAGGCTCATCAAAGTTCATAGGATTACTTTAAGCGGATAATCCGTCGTAAACTAGACCCATCATGACTACTACATCTTCTGCGGCGCCAGTCCGCGTACGGTTTTGTCCTTCACCCACCGGTACTCCACATGTGGGTTTGATCCGCACCTGCCTTTTTAACTGGGCATACGCGCGTCATACCGGGGGTACGTTTGTTTTCCGCATTGAAGATACCGATGCGGCTCGCGATAGCGAAGAATCCTATAACCAGTTGGTTGATTCATTGCGTTGGCTTGGAATGGACTGGGATGAGGGCGTGGAAGTGGGCGGCCCACACGCTCCCTACCGGCAGTCTGAACGGATGCATATTTATGCGGACGTAGCAGCCAAACTGCTCGAAGCTGGTTACGCCTACGAATCGTTCTCCACCCCGGAAGAAGTTGAAGCACGGCATAAAGCAGCTGGGCGCGATCCCAAGTTGGGATATGACGGTTATGATCGCGACCTGACGGAAGAGCAAAAAGCCGCCTATCGCGCTGAGGGCCGTCAGCCGGTGATTCGTATCCGCATGCCTGATGAAGACGTCACTTTCACAGATCTTGTACGTGGCGAGATCACCTTCAAGCCTGGCTCGATTCCGGACTACGTGATCGTACGTGGTAACGGCCAGCCACTGTACACCTTGACCAATCCGGTTGATGATGCGATGACTGAGATTACTCACGTGCTACGTGGGGAAGATTTACTCTCATCCACGCCACGCCAGATCGTTCTTTTCCAAGCATTGGTTGAACTTGGAATTGCCAAGACGATCCCACAGTATGGCCATTTGCCTTATGTGATGGGGGAGGGCAATAAGAAACTCTCCAAGCGCGATCCGGAATCGTCGTTACTGCTCCATCGGGAACGCGGTATGATCCCGGAAGGCTTGCTTAACTACTTAGGTCTACTGGGCTGGTCTATTGCTCCGGATCGCGACCTATTCACTCGGGATGAACTTGTTGCCGCATTCGATATCGAAGATGTGAACCCGAATCCGGCCCGTTTTGATGACAAGAAGGCGCTCGCGATTAATGCCGAGCATATTCGGATGCTTGACGTCAACGATCTGCGTGATCGGTTGGTGCCGTATCTGCGTGATGCCGGCGTGCTAGACGTGGATTCGTATGAGGAGGCCGACGCCGAAACCAAACGTTTGCTCGATGCGGCTACGCCTTTGGTCCAGACGCGTATCCAGGTGCTGGGCGAAGCTGCAAAGCTTATGGGATTCTTGTTTAAAGGCGCCGAGGAGCTCGAATATGACGAGCGGGCAGTAGGCCGGTTGCGTGACACAGCTCCGGCCGTGCTTGACGCGGCCATTGAAGCTTTTGCCGCCTTGGATAGCTTCGATATGGTCTCCGTGAAAGGTGCGGTTGACGAAAAAATCGTTGCAGGGATGGAGATCAAGCCGCGGTTTGCCTATGGGCCGTTGTTCGTTGCGATGACGGGGACGAATGTATCGTTACCGGTGGTTGATTCCATGTCGATATTAGGGCAGGAAGAAACGCTTCGGAGGTTGCGACGGTTCCGGGCAACGTTGGGCTAGCGGGCTGGTATTGAGAAAATAGAGCAGTGGTGAGCACATTCACGCGTCATTGATTTGCGTGGGTTTGAATACCTCCGTAAACTAAATACCTGTTGCAGTCCGTAAGGATCGCACCACCTTGGGGTATGGTGTAATTGGCAGCACGAGTGATTCTGGTTCATTTAGTCTAGGTTCGAGTCCTGGTACCCCAGCGAAATAGCACAAGCTACAGCGCGTGTTGTCTCAAGGCCCCGTTCGTCTAGCGGCCTAGGACGCCGCCCTCTCACGGCGGTAACACCGGTTCAAATCCGGTACGGGGTACTGGCCTTCGGAAATTTCCGAAGGCCTTTTACTTTTCTATGATTGCCGGGCTTCTTATAGGTTGGGGCCCTGTTGGGTTTCTTGGCTTATTGGACAGAAGTGGCTTAGCGGACAAAAGTTATTGATGATTTTGGGGTTTTCGTTGGTGTAGCAGCGAAAAGTCGTCTGAAAGTCGTGTTGCTTTGGTGAACTGACTCATGCGAACTGGTACGTGTTTTGCCGTTAAATAGGGCCACGGCCAGTGCATTTTGTATCCAGCACGCATGCTTCACATCTAAAATTCGGGTTTTGTGAGCAGAAAAGGGCCTAACATCCCGCTTTTAGCTCTCCGTGGCTCACTTTCGGCTTCCGGAAGCTCACGTTCAGCTCTCCAAAGTCCGTTTTCAGCTCCCGAAATTAGGGAAAATCGAACTATCCGCAGATAGTCTTCGGATAGTTCGATTTTCCCTAATTTCAAATAGCTCTAACCCTAAAACAAGCATAGTTATTGTCTGTTATGTCTAATAAGTCGCTTGATTCTGGTATCAGAAGCCCTCTCTGAAGCAGGAAGATCCAAAAACAGCCACGTGCTTATTAGTGAAGAGCCTCTTTTGTTTTATCGGCCTAGTCTTTCGGTTCTGGCCCAGGGTTCTCCTGTTTGCGGTTAACCACAAACCCCTACATCGCTGGGGTGTCACCCCAATTGGCGAAATCGCCGAGAATCACTGCGAGCGCTAATGGCGTGAGCGCGTTAAAAGCACGCGAGCGAGTAAAAGGGATATCCGCGCTCGGCACCGCCAGCCGGACTAGCGCTATAGCGGCCACTGAACCGGCAAGAACGTACATGGCTGGTTGTGTCCAACCGTATTAATGCCAACACCCGATAGAAGCCAACATCCCGATAAAAGCCAACCATCCTAAAAGGACAAGAAAATACCTGTTGGACGGTACACGATGCGCGGACAACAATCTCAGCGCGCTACTATCTGCACGGACCTAACTTGCAGTGTTGAATGGCTCGGGACTGGGGACGGGGGACTGTGAAAATAAGTGTTAAATGGCTCACATTTTAGTGATTGTGCCGGTATAATGCCCTTATGTTTCTTTCTCTAAATACCTGATGTTGGGTGACACATCCCGCTCCTTAATTGAGGATCTATGTAAGAGCTTCAGGGTCAGGTATCACATGTTGCTGTAGTCCTTGATTGTCATAGTGGTGTTTTGTGATGGAATTGATCGTCCGAATGGGTCGTAGAAGTCTGTGCGCGTTTTTAACCGCGCTGTTATTGGTAATCGTTGGGGGGACAGTATTCCCCGTTCAAGCTGAAGCATATGATCCTCCAAATCCTGTTGGGCCAGAGTTGGATACTTCTCCGAGTAATCCGGGACCGACGACTCCTGGGCAATGGTCGTGCGATACGGCGGGTGATTGTCAGTACTTAGATAGTGAAGGCACCCCGTATTACAACCTGTGGGTGTCCTACAACGGCAAATGGTATTACATCGACGGAACAGGCTGGATGGTCCGCGGTCGGGAAAATATGGGTGGAGTATGCCCACGCCGATATATCGCTTGGAAAGAATATGGTTTCGATTTATCCGGAGCGATGATCACCGGTTGGCACAAATCTAGTTGTTTGGCGGTTAACGGGGGTGATTTATACTGGGAGTATTATGACTCGACAGGGAAATTGGTTTGGCATGGTGTCCATCTGATCGACGGGAAACAATATCTTTTCCACTACGGGAAACTGGTAATTGGTGATATGAGAGAGTTTTCTGATGGTGGTAAGACGTACCGGGTTACCACATCTGGTGTTTTGCATACGGGCTGGTATGGCACGACAGCAGATGACGGCAGTACAGTCTGGTTCTATCACGACGCCGATGGTGTGATGGTCGTTGATGAATGGCGTTGGATTAACGGCCACTGGTATTACTTCGGGTCAACAGGCATTATGTATGCCGGGGATGGGGGCGCAAAGGATTTCCAGATTGGTGGCGACTGGTACCAGTTCACCCCGTCAGGTGAAATGATAACGGGATGGTATAAAGGCGCACTAGAAGATGGCACTTCAGTGTGGTTGTACTATGGGCCGGATGGGAAAAATGTCTACACAACCGGACAGTACAGCAACGGCAAGTGGTACTACTTCGATTCAGAAACAGGCTACATGCTCACCGACAGAATGGATGGCGTCCGACTTTGGGGATACACGGTTCGCATCACGGCTTCCGGTGCGGCGCATATTGGCTGGTATTACGATGGATCAAGCTGGTACTACCACAAGTCTGACGGCAAGATGGCTGCCGGAGAGTGGGTCTACACTGGCGGCAAGTGGTACTTCTTCGGTTTCAATGGCAAAATGATTGCTAATGGTTGTTTCAATGATAGTTCCGGGGATGGAAATGTCTACTGTGCAGACAAAACCGGCGCGATGGTGACTAACAATTGGTTCCTAGATCCGTACCATGAGTGGCGTTATCTTGGTTCTTCAGGCGTAGCACAAAACGGATGGCAACTTATTGGTGGTAAATGGTACTACTTTACCCCCAACCGCCTGTATGGAATGGTTACTGGCACATACCTAATCGGACAAACGTATTATGTGTTTGATTCTTCGGGTGCATGGACCGGGCAGGTGTTCTCTTCAGGATCGGGAATTGAATGGCCACCGCCGCCCCTATAACAAGGTTTGCGGGGTAGTGGATTATGCAGTGCACCGGGAAGCCTCGGCGAATATTGGCCACTACCTTGCAAACGATATTGTTAGGCCAAGGCCTGATTCTGGTAAGTTGACGCCACACAGATGAGGCGTAAACCATACCTGTTCAGTATCGCGTCGTGACGGCGGAGCGTGTAAGGTGAGTACCTGACGCAAAATCGTCACTGGCCCCGTTCGTCTAGCGGCCTAGGACGCCGCCCTCTCACGGCGGTAACACCGGTTCAAATCCGGTACGGGGTACGAAAATCCGCCACGAGTGTGGCGGATTTTTAATTTCGCCTGGGCGACCATCTGTGCTTAGCCAAGAGTAACTGGTGCACAGTTCTGTGAGTGTCCCACTTCAGGTGCATGCCAGATCGGCAACTCGGTAATTTCGTGTGCGACTGTTACGAGGTCTGCACGCGCGTTGGACTTATCAATCGCGGTAAACTGTCCAAGAATCAGGGCATCGGCATTGGCAAACAATCCGGCATGCCGTAACTGCGTGAGATACGTTGCGGCGGCCGGAAGTGAAATCGACATTCCTTCAAGAATAATCCACGCACCATCGGGCACGGTTGGCCAGTAGCGTGTGCCAGCAAGCTTGGCGGTACACCGAATATTGCCACCTAAAATAACTGACGGATAATCCGGAGAACCCGCAGATAATAGCGTGCTATCGGAAATCAATTGTGGTTGTGTGCGTTGACCATTCGCAATAGCAATAAGATCGCCGACGCCGCGTGTTAATACCCGATCAGCATGCCACAAGACCGGACGTAAACCAGCATGTTCATATAAAGCCAAACACACTACTGAGTTATCAGAAAACCCTACGTAGGGCTTTGGATGCGCACCAATAAGCTCAAAATCAAGAAAATCTAGCACTTCATTAGCAAGATTCCCACCCGAGACATCTGCGATCACATCAATCGAATCGTCAATAAAAAGGTCGTGCACAAGCCGGGCTCGGCGCTGTGGCGGAACTCGCCAGCCGGATGTTGGACCAGAAGCATCCGGTTGGTCTGCAAGGATCCGTTCATCAAGCGAAATACCATGTTCCGCTAATAATGCGCGAAAACCTGGTAGCCGATTATCAATCCACGACCGCACCGGATCCGAACAGGCCGCTAGTCCAACCCGCATGGTGTTCACCTGAACTAGCTCAATAACTCAATGAGCGGCCGGGCAACATCTGACCATCGCCAATGCTCATCAACCCACTGTGTGCCGGCTCTTCCCATTGCGCGCGCCCGCTCTGGATCCGCTAGCAGGTACTGGACAGCCGAAGCTACGGCGTCCACGGACCGGCCATTGACCACCAGTCCGGTTTCGCCGTCTTTCACAGCTTCTGGCGCACCCCCGGAATCACCGGCAACTACTGGGAGCTCGGCAGCGTAGGCTTCAAGATAGACAATCCCAAGACCCTCTATGTCGAGCCCGCCACCGCGGGTGCGGCACGGCATGGCAAAAATATCGCCGAGACTATAGTGAGCAGCCAATTCGGAATAGGGCACTTCACCAGTAAACACAATATCGTTACGCGCACTGGACGCATCGGCTCGTGCCCGCAGTTTCTCTCCGTAAGGACCTTTCCCCACAATCACCAGTTTGGTTCCTGGATAAGCCGCCGTGACCGCAGGCCATGCGTCAATTAAAACGTCTTGGCCTTTGCGCTCCACAAGGCGTGAAATACACACAACGACCGGTGCATCGCAGGCAATCCCATAGCGTGCCCGTAATCGAGCCCGCGCACCCGCATTAAAAGCAAAAGCTTCCGGATCAATCGCGCCATGCAATTGCATAATCGACGTATCGCCAATAAAAGGACGTAAACGCTTCAAGGTCGCTTCAGTTAAATACGTGACGACGTCGGCGTCACGAAAAACTTTTTTCAACACCGCACGTGCACCGGGAACCATCGACCAACCTATTTCGTGCCCGTGCGTCGTCGAAATAACTTTGGTCGCACCGGCAGCTTTTGCCGCATTGGCCATCACGCCCAGCGGAGCCGCCGCACCAAACCAGACGTTGTCGATCTGGTGTTCGCGGATCAACCCCTGCATCTGGCGTACCACATCTGGGGTCGGCAACATGGTGGTTCGAGGATAGCGGACGACGAGGTAGTCCTGAACGTCGTCGTAAATTGCCGCATCAGCCGGCCCAGACGGGGGAGTGGACGCGTAGACGACGAGCTGGGCGGGATCGAGTTCGCCCACGAAGCCTTCTAAAAAAGTTTGAATCCCGCCGGCGCGTGGCGGAAAGTCATTGGTGACCAGAAGGGTTTTCTTCATTAAATGCCTTCGGTGCGCTTTAAAATGTCGGTGAGCCGGTTTGCTGCGGTGACAACCGCGGCAGCGTGGTGGCGTCCAGGTTGACGTCCCATTCGTTCTAGCGGACCAGAAATAGAAACTGCCGCAATAACCCGACCAGATGGTCCGCGTACCGGAGCCGCAATCGACGCAACACCAGGCTCGCGCTCCGCAATGGACTGCGCCCAGCCCCGGCGTCGTACCGCAGAAAGAACCGTCGCAGTGAACTCTGCCCCGTGCAAACCCCGGTGGAGTCGATCAGGTTCTTCCCATGCAAGCAAAACCTGCGCAGCCGAACCAGCTTGCATCGACAACACAGCACCCACTGGAATGGAATCACGCAGGCCCATCGAACGCTCCGCAGCCGCCACGCACACCCGTTGGTCACCCTGGCGGCGGTACAACTGGGCGGACTCTCCGGTATGATCGCGCAAGGCAATCAGGATCGGATTAGCTGCCGTGAGCAAACGGTCCTCCCCGGCAGAAGACGCCAGTTCCGATAGTCGCGGCCCGAGCACAAAACGCCCCTGCATATCGCGCGCAACAAAACGATGAAATTCTAGGGCGACGGCAAGGCGATGTGCGGTTGGGCGGGCTAAACCGGTAGCGCTGACCAGTTGAGCCAAGGTAAGAGGGCCACCTTCCAGCGCGGCAAGCACGGCGGTAGCCTTATCGAGTACTCCGACTCCACTTCCAGTGTTTTCGTCCATGACCTAAGACTGCCATCCCAAAGGATGAGACGCAACAGCGACGAGTGTGAATTAGGTGCACGATGATTCGACGGAGAGTATCCATGTGCTTTCGTCCTGTATTTTTATCCTGTACAGATTATGTTTTAACTAGAAAAACTAGAATAGATGCCGGAACCAAGGCACAAAAGAAGTAACCAACGCGGAGGAACAATGGGCAAAACGCTTGCTGAAAAAGTGTGGCAGGACCATATTGTTAAAAAAGGTGAAAATGGCACCCCGGATCTGCTTTATATCGACCTTCAGCTTGTCCACGAAGTAACCTCTCCGCAGGCATTTGAAGGTCTGCGGCTGGCGGATCGTCCGGTGCGGCGTACCGATCTGACGATTGCTACGGAAGATCACAATACGCCTACGATTGATATTCATTTGCCGATTGCTGATCCTACCTCGCGTACCCAGATCGAAACTCTGCGTAAGAACGTAGAAGATTTCGGAGTGCGGATTCATTCGCTTGGCGATAAGGATCAAGGCATTGTGCATGTGGTGGGCCCACAACTGGGCTTGACCCAGCCGGGTATGACCATTGTGTGCGGTGATTCGCATACTTCGACCCATGGTGCTTTCGGTGCGCTCGCTTTCGGTATTGGCACTTCGGAAGTCGAACACGTGCTGGCCACCCAAACCCTGCCACTGCAGCCGTTTAAGACCATGGCGATTAACGTTAATGGCACGCTCAAGCCGGGCACCACGGCGAAGGACATTATTCTGGCGGTGATCGCCAAGATCGGTACCAACGGCGGTTCGGGTTACGTACTGGAGTACCGCGGCGAAGCTATTCGTCAGCTGTCGATGGAAGCACGCATGACGATCTGTAATATGTCGATCGAAGCCGGTGCGCGCGCGGGTATGATCGCTCCGGACGAAACCACTTTCGAATACATTAAGGGTCGTCCGCATGCGCCGCAGGGCGAACAGTGGGATGAGGCGCTGGCTTACTGGAAGACGCTACACACTGATGACGACGCCGTTTTCGACGCCGAGGTTGAACTGGACGCTGATACGCTCGAGCCCTTTGTCACGTGGGGTACTAACCCAGGGCAGGGCGTGCCAATTTCTGCTTCGGTTCCAGATCCGCTTGATATTGCTGATGAGACCGAACGGGCAGCAGCTGAGCGTGCCCTGGTGTATATGGATCTGACGCCGGGCACTCCAATGCGTGATATTGCGGTGGACGTGGTGTTTATCGGTTCGTGTACAAATGGTCGGATCGAGGATCTACGCAATGTCGCGGGCGTTATTAAAGGCCGTAAGAAGGCCGATAATGTCCGGGTGATTATTGTTCCAGGATCGGCGCGAGTGCGTTTGCAGGCTCAAGCTGAAGGTTTGGATAAGATTTTTGAAGACTTTGGGGCAGAGTTCCGGCACGCTGGATGCTCGATGTGTTTGGGGATGAACCCGGACCAGCTGGCACCCGGTGAGCGGGCGGCGTCGACGTCGAACCGTAATTTTGAAGGCCGTCAGGGCAAGGGCGGGCGCACCCACTTGGTTTCCCCATTAGTGGCTGCTGCGACCGCTATTCGTGGCACGCTGTCTTCGCCTGCTGATTTGGAAGACTGAGAGGAAACTGAGCATGGAAAAATATGAATCGCATACCGGTATCGGTGTTCCGTTGCGTCGTTCGCAGGTAGATACGGATCAGATTATCCCGGCGGTTTTCCTTAAGCGGGTTTCCCGTACCGGTTTTGATGACGCTTTGTTCTACGCTTGGCGGAATAATCCGGAATTTGTGCTCAACCAAGAAGAGTATCGTCGTGGTTCGGTGCTGGTAGCTGGCCCGGATTTTGGTACCGGCTCTTCGCGCGAACATGCGGTGTGGGCGCTGCAAGACTATGGTTTCAAAGCTGTGTTAGCACCGCGTTTTGCCGATATTTTCCGCGGTAATGCCGGTAAGGCAGGCTTGGTTGCGGGCGTTGTTTCACAAGACGACGTCGAACAGTTGTGGAAGATCCTAGAAACCGAACCGGGTACCGAAGTAACTGTTGATTTGGTTAATCGTACGGTGAAAGCTGGTGGTTTCACCTGCCCGTTCGACATCGACGATTACACGCGGTGGCGTCTTATGGAAGGGCTGGACGATATTGGTCTGACCTTGCGCGATGAAGATCTGATTGCCGCATATGAAGCGAAGCGTCCTTCGTTCAAACCAACGACGTTACCCGCGAAAACCCTGCCAGATATTGAAATTCCGGCACCGGTGATCCCGGATGGAGAAGCGCCGCTATCTTAAAACTGGGGGCAAGCGCGAACGTTTGACGAAACGCTTTTGCCTGAGTCATTACTCATTGAATGTGCGTCCCAGCCTGAACAAAAGGCCGGGACGCACTCTTTCACGGTATTGTTAGAACAGGTATAGAACACTCGTTGAAAGAGGGCACATGGATTCGGTTCTTACAGTAACCGGCGGGATTCCACTTACCGGAACTATTAGTGTTCGTGGCGCTAAAAACTTCGTGTCGAAGGCGATGGTAGCTGCACTTCTAACGGAAGAAACTTCTGTGTTACGTAACGTTCCGCTGATCCGCGATGTTGACGTTGTCAGCGATCTGTTACGTTTGCATGGCGCCGAGGTTGATTATGACCAAGAAGCCGGCGTTATTACGATTACTCCCGGAAAAATCCATCTCCCGGATCCGGTGGCGGTAGACCAGCTGGCTGGTTCTTCGCGTATTCCGATCCTGTTTTGTGGTCCGCTTTTACATGCCTTGGGCGAAGCTTTTATCCCCGATTTAGGCGGATGCCATATTGGTGATCGTCCGGTTGATTTCCATCTCAAAGTCCTCGAAGATTTTGGTGCGGTTCGTGATGAGCAAGAGCTCGGATTGCATTTGACTGCTCCGCGCGGGCTGAAAGCTCGTAAAGTGCGTCTGCCATACCCGTCGGTTGGTGCAACCGAACAAACTCTGCTCGCAGCTGTACGCGCGGAAGGTATTACCGAGCTCAAGGGCGCTGCTGTTGAACCGGAGATTATGGACCTGATTGCCGTACTACAAAAAATGGGTGCGATTATTACGGTTTCTACCGATCGTACGATCATTATTGAGGGTGTTAAGGAACTCCACGGTTTTAACCATTTCGCTTTGGCGGATCGGATTGAAGCAGGATCATGGGCCTGTGCAGCGCTGGCAACCAAGGGCGATATTACGGTTAAGGGTGCGCAACAAGAACCGATGATGAACTTCCTCAACGTTTTCCGTAAGGTAGGCGGGCAGTTCGAGGTTAAGGATGACGGTATTCGTTTCTGGCATCCGGGCGGCAAGCTCAAGTCGATCGCTTTGGAAACCAATGTGCATCCTGGTTTTATGACGGACTGGCAGCAACCGCTTGTGGTTGCTTTAACCCAGGCTGAAGGTGTGTCGATTGTGCATGAGACCGTGTACGAAAATCGTTTTGGTTTTGTGAAAGCCCTGAACAAGATGGGCGCACATATTCAGGTGTACCGGGAGTGTTTGGGCGGCACTCAGTGTCGTTTCGGCGCTCAAAATTTCCGTCATTCCGCGGTTATTATGGGTCCGACGCCGTTGAAGGCGGCCGATATTACGGTTCCGGATTTGCGTGGTGGTTTTTCGCATTTGATTGCGGCGCTTGCGGCGGAGGGTACCTCGAATGTGATCGGTATTGACATTATTAACCGCGGCTATGAACATTTCATGCAAAAGCTGAATGCGCTTAACGCTAAGTGCGAGAAGATTAGCATTAGCGACTGATGAGCGGGTTATCTTCGCGCCTGTTTCCGGCCGCTGAAGCTGGGCGGTTTTTGAAGACGATTGCGCTTCCCGCGCGCATGCTCAACCGCACTATTCAGCGGGTGACGATTACCGGGCAGGAACATATTCCACGGAGCGGTCCGGCATTGGTGGTCGCCAATCACACTGTTCACCTTGATGCGGCATCAGTGGGAGTGGCAGTGTACGACGCCGGGCGGGCACCTGCATTCGCCGCTGCGGTGGACTTTTTCCGCTATCCCGGATTGGGCCTCATATTGAAAAACATTGGGGCTGTTCCTGTTTATCGGGATGTTCCGAACGCTGCCGACAGTTTAGACGGTATTCGGCAAGCGCTTGATGCGGGACGGGTAGTGGTGTTATTCCCAGAAGGAACTTTTACTCGCGACCCGCAACTGTGGCCGATGCGTGGCAAAACTGGTATTTCCCGGCTCATGGCAAGTCACCCGCATGTGCCGGTAATCCCGGTTGCTCACTGGGGTAATGAAGGTATTTATAATCCGTGGACGAATAAACTATCGTTACGCAAGCTGGGCAAAACCACTCGGCTCGACGTCGTCATTGGAGAGCCGCTGAACTACTCGGTGTCTGCAGATGCTGACTATGAGGAATTGACCGTGGCTACTGGGCATGTCATAGCGGAAATAACCAAGCTTCTTGTCCCGTTACGGGAAGCGAACTCGTGTGGGCTTTCGCCTGTGCCGCGGGAACGTCCGTGGGACCGGGCGATTGATGGGGACCCGTTCGAAGAAGATAATGTGGCTAATCGGAGTAGGCGAGCGCAACTGAGCCGCGTGTGGGGTGCGGTAACGCGCCCGGTAGCGCAGCTGGCTCGCCTAGCAAAGCGGTTTACTTCTTAAAGTCGATTACGATACGGGAAGGATCTTCGAGGTAGAAGATCCGGTATTCGCGTTCTGCGTCTAGTCCGATATTAATCTCGTGCATGCCTTCAAACGGGTAAGAGACCTGTACATCAGTAATCACCGAACCGGTAGGAATGTCTGGTTCTAAATCGGGGTTTTCATCCGGGGTCGGGTAGCGGATTCCGGAGACCATGATTTGGATAAGGGCTTCGCCGTCGATATCAATGGGCATACCAGCGCCCTGTCCGAGTAATTCCGGTGTAAAACCGTCAGTGAAATAACCGGGCAACCCTTCGGCGTCGGTGTATTCGACGACGAGGCGATCATAGCCGTCCTGAACACCCACCCGCACGGTTACCGGGAACATTTGGGCGTTGAGCGCGAAAGGATCATCGGATTCGTAAGCACCTGAAGTAAAAGGCGGTAGATCGGCGTCGTCCGTGTTATCAATGTCTGGATCAGAAGTTTCGGGAGCCTGGGTCGTGGGCTGGGCCGATTCTGTCTGTGTGGTTGTGGGTTCTGGTTCGGGCTTGTCCGGAGAAGACTCACAACCTGCTAAGGCGAGGGCGGCAATAATAAGAACGCTGAGTTTTTTCATACTTTCACCTTACGAAAGCCATGGATTTTTGGAAAGAGAACACATGTAAATGAATCAAAGTGGTGGGGATTCGAGAAGTAGCCGAATCCCCACCACTGGTTTTAGGTGTTGCGGGTGGCGTTACTTGGGTGGGATCCATGCGAATGGGATGGCCCATCCGCTGGAGTCGAAGCGGAAGTATTGCGGACCTTGGGCTGTGTTAATCCTTTGGATAGTGCTGTAGTACATCTGGCCGTAATAACCAAAGTAGTACCACTTGCCACCCACATAACGCCACGCATTCGTTACTAAAGCTCCGGATGGGTCAGCGTAGTACCAGCCATAGCGTTCGGGCGCCGGGCCATAGGACGGTGCGGTTTGGCCGAGCTGTTCTTCCCAGCTCCAATCGTGACGTGCATAAACCCAGCCGGTTGCCATAGCTCCAGAACTATTGAAATAGTACGGCAGGCTATTAACGAAGTGGATCTGATCAGTAACTATCCAGTAACGCATGAAGTAGTACCATGTTCCGTTAATAAGCCGCCATTCATCCTCGGCCAAATAGCCGCTTGCGTCAGCGTATGACCACTCCCGTGATGGAACATACTCGGGCATTTTACTGAGGAAATTAGGGGTTATTGTCCAGCCGGTTGCCATGGCTCCGGTGTCGGTTACGTACGACGTTTTTCCGTTGTCGTTCAAAATAAGTTTGTCGTTGGACATGGCGGCAAAATAATTAAAGTGGTACCACCTGCCGTTGATGTAGCGCCACTCATCGCGGGCGAGCTTCCCGGTGGAATCGGCGTAGTACCACTCGCCATCATGCTGGAACCAGCCGGTAGCAATAGTGCTGTGATTCTTGACGTAGTACACATCTGCACTGACGACGGCGTCAAGCGATGCTGTGTCGTACACAAAGGGGTACATGTGTTCGGATGTTGAGGATCCTATGTAGTATTTTTTACCGTCGTATGTGCGGGAGGTGTTCATGAGGACGGCGCCACTGGACTCGGCATACCAAGAGGGGCCGTAGGGGTGTGGTTCGAACCAGCCGGTTGCCATAATGCCGGAACCGTAAAAGTAGTAAGACGTGCCGTTAATCTCGTATAGCCCGTAGGAGGCCATGACGCCGTTTGCGTCGAGGTAGTACCATGAGCCGTTGTCTTGGAGCCAACGGTCTTTTAGTAGATTGCATTGATCGTCTTGGTAGCTCCACATGCCCCAATCAAGTTCTACCCACGTGTTTTCGCATTGGTCGGAGGGTGGATTGGTATGTTCGTCCGCGACGGCTGGGCTTGCTCCTAGGCTGAGCAGTAGTGCGAGGGCAGCTATCAAGGCTACCGTGCGTGATCGCAAGGTGTTCATGAGTGTCTCCTGTGCTTATCTGTGAGCAAAGTGCCTAAAGCGTAGTTTAGGTCACAAAGAGGTGGGATGCTTCGTCGGCTCCGAATTGTCTGAGTTTTGGGGTTGCCAAAATAAAGTGGCGGTGAGACTAGAGTGCCTCACCGCCACTTGCTACATTGGTACAACGCTAAACGCGTAGCGTATTTGCTTATCCTAGTGCGATGCGCTGATGCCAGTTGAATGGGCTTGCTGCGCCCGAGGAGTCGAACCGGAAGAAGCTTCCGCCGGTTTCAGATTCGAAGTATTGGAGGGTGTTCCGATACATCTGAGCGTGCGGTCCGAAATAGTACCACTTGCCACCCAAGTAGCGCCATGCATTTCTTACTAGGGCGCCGGAAGAGTCGGCATAGTACCAACCCTCATATTCAGGTGGGGGTGTGCCGTCTTTGCCCGCGCCGCCACTATCGACTTCATGTGTTGCGTAGACCCAGCCAGTACTCATGGCTCCGTCGCTACCAAAGTGGTACACGTCGTCGCCCATAAGAGCAAGTCCGTTGTGAACCATCCAGAAATCGCTAAAGTAGTACCACTTGCCGTTAATAAGCTTCCAATCATTCCGAACGAGGTAGCCGCTAGCATCGGCGTAAATCCAGAGGTTGTCGTAACTGGGAGAGAACTTGCTGTTAACTAAGTCAAGGATTGATACTTTCACCCAGCCGGTTGCCATAGCTCCGCTGGACGTAACCCAAGAGAATTTTTCACCAAAAATAATTTCGCTGTATGCCATAGTGCCGTCGGCGTGGAAGTAGTACCAAGCGCCGTTAATGTAACGCCATCCGTCATAGGCAAGCTTCCCTGCGGAATCTGCGTAGTACCATTCGTTGTCATATTGGAACCAGCCAGTGGCGATCGTGCTGTGATTCTTTACGAAGTAGACATTGGGTGATTCGCGAGGGATTTGAGCTGGATCGGTATCATAGACGAAGGGGTACATAAAATCTGTCTCTAGATTGCCCATGTAATATGTTACGCCGCCGTATGTGCGTGAGGTGTCCATGAGAACGGCCCCACTAGGTTCGGCGTACACATCGAAGCTGTCGTATACACCCCAGCTATCGTATATTGAGATGGTAAACCAGCCGGTCGCCATAACGCCAGAGCTGTGGAAGTAATAGAGAGTGCCGTCGATTACGGAAAAGCCGTCGGCAATCATTTCGCCATTTTCGTTCAGGTAGTACCACAAGCCGTCGTCTTTTATCCATCTATTCAGTAGCAGTTGACATTGGTCGTTGGTGTATCCCCATGCTCCATTTTCTAGGTATACCCAAGTATTCTCGCAGGGTTCAGAGGGTGGGTTACTGGGGGCGTCTTGTGCAGCGGCTGGGATTGTGGATAATCCCAGTCCTAGCATTAATGCGAGGGCGGCAATAGTCGCCACCGTGCGTGATCGCAAGGCGTTCATCTTTCTCTCCTTTATCTCTGTGTTATCAAACGGCCTCATATGTAGTCTAAGTCACACAGGGTTTATGGGGTAGCTTTTTGATAAAAGGCCTTAAAAGTGAGTGCTAATGATGAAAGTAATGGTCAGCTTAGGTGTTTTGGCGAAACGCGCTGTTATGTGGGTGTTAGGCTGGTCAGCGCTAAGATGGACTTATGGCAAAAACTAAAACACGGGTAGCCGTTATTTACGGCGGCGCTTCTGGCGAACATTCAATTTCAATGGTTACGGCGGGCGCGGTTATGAGCTCTCTAGACCCGGAGCGTTATGAAGTGCTTCCAATAGCAATTCGTAAGGACGGCTCGTGGGTGCCGGGCGCAGAAGATCCGAGTACCTTAAATCTTGATCATGGCTTGCCGGAGGTGGGGCCGTCCGACGAAACGGTTGTTATTCCGGCTGGGCAAGGCGACCAGGACGTTGTCCGGTTTAATACGACAACTGCAGATGCGCTCGAAAAGTTGGGACAGATTGATGTGGCTTTCCCCCTCCTGCACGGGCCTTTTGGGGAAGACGGTACGATCCAAGGCCTGCTGGAAATGGCGGGCGTGCCGTATGTGGGATGCGGCGTTTTTGCATCTTCGGCTGGCATGGATAAGCACTATATGAAAGTGGTCTTAGAAGCGGCAGGATTGCCGGTGGGTCCTTATGTGGTCGCCACTTCCCGGCGTTGGCGCGATGAGCGCGAAGCGGTACTTGCTGAAGTCGCGCAACTTGCATTCCCGGTATACGTCAAACCCGCGCGTGCTGGTTCTTCCCTCGGTATTACCCGAGTGGCATGTCTTGCAGATGTGCCGGCAGCTATCGCGGCAGCCCAAGAACACGATCCGAAAGTGATTATTGAGCAGGGGATTGCTGGGCGAGAAATCGAATGTGCGGTGCTTGGTGGGCGCGGAGATTCCGCGCCACGCGCTTCGGTGCTTGGCGAAGTAATCGTCGACGTTCCCGACGATGGTTTCTACGATTTTGAACACAAGTATTTAGATACGGCTGGGCTGACCATGTCTATCCCGGCGCAAATTAGCGTTGAGGCTACCGAAAAGATTCGTAGCCAGGCGTGTGCTGCTTTTGATGCTTTCGGTTGTGAAGGGATGACGCGAGTAGATTTCTTCCTCACCGACGAAGGGGATACCTACATTATTGAGATCAATACGATCCCTGGCTTCACGCCGTTTTCAATGTATCCGGTGTTGTGGGAAAACTCGGGAATGAGCTATTCCGAACTGCTTGATGAACTGATCGGCCTGGCACTCGAACGTCCAACCGGCTTACGCTAAGGTGCTTGCTATACGGCGCCCGATAACTCATCGGGCGCCGTTGTGCTGTCCCCGGTATTTCTATTTGATGCCCGAAATTACGCTATCAGCATGCCACCCCGCAAGCGATTGAAAATTAAACAATCGGTAGTTAGGCTTGGTCCAGTTTCTTCGTCTTCACGGAGTACAGTTACGCGAAAGGTTTTGTAATGAAAATCGTCTATCTTGTGGGTTCACTTGCACAGGAGTCCATCAACCGCCGCCTAGTCCAGGCTCTTATCGAGCTTGCCCCAGAAGGCGTGGAATTTGTGGAAGCAGAAATTAAGGATTTACCACTTTACAATCGTGATCTTGACGGCAACTGGCCAGAAGTCGCCACCAAATTCAAGCAAACCGTTGCTGAGGCAGATGCGGTTCTACTTGTTACACCCGAGCACAACCGCACGATTTCGGCCGCTTTGCATAATGCGATCGAGTGGACCTCGCGTCCATATGGTCAATGGGCACTCGCTGGTAAGCCGGTAGCAACGATTGGCGCTTCACCTTCCGGTCTGGGTACGGCTCCTGCCCAGCAGCACCTGCGTGGAATGTTGCAGTTCTTTAACGTGAAGCTAATGGGACAGCCGGAAGGCTACATCAATGCCTCTGATACTGGGCTTGCTTCCGGAGAGCTGACCGAGAGTGCTACAGAGTTCCTCGCTAGCTGGATTAAGGCTTTTGTGGAATTCGCTAAGGACTAACAATATGCGGTGCGTGAGCTAGTGCGTGGGCTCGCGTACGGACGGTTGGCGTATGGTTGATCTACTAGCAAAGACCTTCGAATGTATGTGTCCTCAAAGGGTGCGATATATGTGCGAGGGTCTTTGCTATTGTTGGATACTCACTAGCTAATCGAGAGTAGCCCGGCAAAACCGGTGTGGATGGAATCTCGGACGGATTTCGTCATGAATGAGGCTCACATCGCTCCGGAAACTGCCTAATATGGTCCGGTTGTGCTCCCGAAATTAGGGAAAATCGAACTATCCGAAGACTATCTGCGGATAGTTCGATTTTCCCTAATTTCAAATTCGTTTTATGGGTGCAGAGCGTATTTTGATGGGTCGGCGCAGGCTTTTGGCAGAGGAATACGGACATTTCACACAGGAGATTTTGTTCTGGTGGCTCCGACGTGGGCTAGTGCAGCCTTTTCCGGGGCGGCGGGCGTCCAGAGCATGAAAATAGGGACGTAACGAGATGCAAAGGGGCGAAGCAAGGAACAGCCGAAACAGAAAACAGAAACAATAATAAGAGAAAACAAAAACGCCCTCCGGGGGAGGACGTTTTTAAGCTTTAAGAAGCGGCTGATTGAGTGCGTTACTACTTAATCAAAGCACTGTTACGTGCACTACTAATTAAGCGTTACGCTCGACCTTGCCAGCCTTGATGCACGAGGTGCATACGTTGACGCGCTTCGGCGTGCCATTAACGATGGCGCGAACACGCTGAATATTCGGGTTCCAACGACGCGAGGTGCGCACATGGGAGTGCGAGACGCTCTTGCCGAAGCCCGGCTTCTTGCCGCAGACTTCACATACAGACGCCACGGTTATCTCCTTCATTAACGATCAACAATGAGGCCTTGCCAGCCTCCGCCCTAATTAGGCAACTCAAAAAGTTTAACCGACTAGGCGGTGTTTCTCCAGTGAGGGACCCAGTGGGATATCGCACTTTAGCCCGTAATGCTGGGTGTTTCACCGCTTTAGCTCACAACTTGGAGCAGGCTACTTCAGGCTACTTAGTACGTACAGCGCTAAGGTATGAAGTAACAGGTATACGCGTGTAGAACGGAGGATTGCAATGAACCAAGCACCTCAATCTGCAATAGCCTCCGACGAGTTATCAGCAATTACCCGTCCGCTCGAACGCGTGATTGGTAAACGTAGCGCCACTGCGCTTGCAAAACTCGGCCTGCACACAGTCCGCGATCTGCTACTACATGTCCCGTTCCGACTGGCCCAACGCGGCCAACTTATGCCGCTTGACCGGATCCGGGAAGGCGAATCTGTAACAGTCGTGGCCCAGGTTATGGATAGCCAGCTACGCCCGATGAATAATCGGCGCGGTTTTTTACTCACTATTTCGATTTCTGACGGCGAACACGATCTTGATCTGACCTTCTTTGGCAAGACCCGCAGGCCCTTGGCATACCATCAATCCCAACTAGACATCGGCACTGTTGCCACCTTTTCCGGCACAATCTCTGCCTACCGCGGCCGACTTCAACTCACACACCCGGAATACGAACTACTTGATGATCCAGCCGATGTAGACCCCGAGAAAATTGCTCGGCCCATTCCGATCTACCATTCCGCGCAAAAAGTACCATCGTGGCATATTAGCCGAGCTATTGACACCGTTTTAGCTACCCTTACACCAGCAGATATCCCTGATCCGATACCGCAGAAATACCGGGAACTCCACAACCTACCAGATAAGTTCACCGCGATTACGTCCCTGCATCACCCGGAAAACACAGCAGAATTTCAGCGCGCACGCATTCGTATGAAACACGAAGAGGCACTGGTACTCCAAGCGGTACTCGCACAGCGTACGATTAACGCCCGCCAGCACCAAGCACCACAATGCCAACCACGCACCGGAGGGATACTCGAAGCATTCAACGCCCGCATCCCATTTTCGTTAACCACCGGACAACGCGCAGTAGGTGAAGAAATCGCCACCGAATTAGCCACATCCCGCCCAATGCGCCGCCTCCTACAAGGCGACGTGGGCGCAGGTAAAACGATCGTGGCACTACGCGCAATGCTTCAGGCTGTCGACGCTGGATACCAAGCAGTTCTTATTGCACCTACCGAAGTGCTGGCCTACCAACACTTAACCACTATGCAAGCAATGCTGGGAGAGCTCGGCCAAGGTGGCACTCTCGGAGCTCCGGACTATGCCACTACTATCAGCCTGCTGATCGGCTCGCTGTCTGCACCTGCCAAACGCCAAGCCTTGCAACAGATAGCTTCGGGCGAGCCCGGACTTATTATTGGCACTCATGCGCTACTTCAAGACGCAGCGGAGATCCCAAACCGGGCCATTGTTGTTATCGATGAACAGCATCGTTTCGGAGTCGACCAGCGCGACCGTCTGGCACACGGCGCCCACATGCTCGTTATGACCGCCACTCCGATTCCGCGCACGATTGCCATGACGTCTTTCGGCGACCTCGACGTATCCACACTGACCGAGCTCCCCGCCGGACGCCAACCAATCGCTACCACACTTGTTCCAGCCACCAACCAGCGTTGGATGGAACGGTTGTGGCAACGTGCCCGCGAAGAGATCGACGCCGGTGGGCGAGTATATGTGGTCTGCCCGCGTATTAGCGCAACGGAAACTGAAGAAGACGCCGGGAATTCAGATGAGCAAGATCTGCTTGACGTGCCCATCCCTTCGGAAAAACCTAGAGAACTCGCCTCGGTCGAACAAGTCAGCGCTTGGCTTGCCAACCATCCGGCATTAAACGGCATTACTATCGGTATTCTTCACGGACAGCTACCGCCCGAATCTAAAACCCATGCCATGAGTAGCTTCACCACGGGAGATACTCCATTGTTGGTCACCACAACCGTGATCGAAGTCGGGGTAGACGTACCAGAAGCGACCATGATGATTATTTTGGATGCGGATCGTTTCGGGCTCGCACAGCTTCACCAGCTACGCGGTCGGATTGGGCGTGGTAATAAACCAAGTATTTGCCTAGCAGTATCCCACATCCACCCCGACAGCCTCGCCGGCGAACGACTCGCCGCTTTCGCATCCACAACCAACGGATTCGAACTTGCTGAACGCGATGTGGAACTGCGCTCCGAAGGTGATGTGCTCGGAGCCCGGCAATCCGGAACCAGCTCCTCGCTTCGCTTCCTCAAAGTCACGAAAGACGGCGATATTATTACTGCCGCACGGCAAGCAGTCCACAACCTATTTACCGTTGACCCGGGCTTGGAGACATGCCCGCAGTTACGTCACGCTATTGAGACCGCCAACAATCGGTCCACCGAATACTTAGAAAAGGGATAGAAGGATACCAATGAGCAGAATTGTCGCGGGCAGCGCTCGCGGACGGAATATTAAAGTTCCGGACACTGGCACCCGGCCCACGTCCTCGCGCGTGCGCGAGGCACTGTTCGCACGCTTAGAGAACCGCGGCTATATCAAAGATTGTGCTGTGCTTGACCTGTATGCCGGTTCGGGCGCGCTCGCATTAGAAGCGCTGTCTCGCGGGGCTACTAGGGCAGTGGCAGTTGATATTTCCCAAGGCGCGACTCGGATTATTTCCCAGAACGCGCGTAGCCTGGGACTGTATTTAACAGTGGTCAATTCCAAGGCGGAAAGTTATCTATCCACGCATTACGACGGTCCTTTCGACCTCGTGTTTATCGATCCGCCTTACGACATTGCCGAAGAACAGCTGACACGACTCTTAGAAACTCTTCCGCCGCATCTGACATCGGATGGTCTCGTCGTCGTCGAACGCGGAAAACGGCAACCAGAACCCACGTGGCCGCCGGAATTAGAACTTGATAATGAACGCACCTGGGGTGACACCCGAGTGTGGAGCGCGATTGTGCGCGCGAAAGACCTAGACTAAAGCTATGACTATTGCCGTATGCCCGGGATCGTATGATCCAATGACGCTCGGCCACGTTGATATCGTGCGCCGTGCGCGCGACATGTTCGATGAAGTAATTATTGCTGTCGCCCGGAACTCCACTAAAAACTATTTTTTTGACGACGACGAACGGGTCCAGCTGGCAAAAGATGCTGTTGCCGATATCGCCGGGGTGCGTGTGGAATTAGTCGACGGGTTAATCGTGGATTTTGCGCGGGCACAGGGAGCAAACGCAATTGTGAAAGGTCTGCGTGGTCCGGCGGACTATGATGATGAGCAGGCTATGGCATTACTTAACCGGCATTTGTCCGGAATCGAAACGATATTTGTGATGGGAGATCCGGCCCTCGCACATGTCGCATCGTCGTTCGTAAAAGAAATTGCGCGTTATGGCGGAAATATTGACGACCTCGTCCCAGCAAATGTGGCCGAGGCATTGAAAGCGAAGGTTAACTCATGACTGATACCGGTGATTCCCTCCTCGAGATCCTTGATGAATTGATGGAGATCGTCCAGAACGCAAAATCCTTGCCTATGTCGGCATCGGTGATGGTGAACCGCACCGAAATAATTACGCTTTTGCAAACTGCAAGCGATATTGTGCCTGATCAGATTGTTGCGGCTGATTCGGTCTTGGCCGAGGCAGGCGCAGTGTCCGATAAGGCTTATGCGGATGCGCAGGAAATTGTGCGCCAAGCTCATGCCGATGCGGAAACGATTGTGGCTGAAGCACGTGAGCAGGCCTCGCGTATGGTGGCTCAAGACCAAATCACAATTGCGGCAAAATCGCAGGCGACCCGGATTGTTGACGAAGCTAAACAGCAGGCTGACCAGCTTATTTTCGGTGCCAACAAGTATTCCGATGAAACTCTCGTGGAGCTGGCTAAAGAGCTAGAAGGCTTATTGGATCAAATCGCGGCTGGACGGCACGTGTTGGCGCAGCGGCGTGAGCAGGAGCGTTAAATGACCCAGCATTCCGATTTTATTATTCCGGTTGCTGATCTTCCCAAGGTTGCCGGAACGGAACGCGATATTGTTTTGACACTTCCGGCTCCGGAGGAGTGCGGGGTGCAGCTGATCGGGGTTCCCGCCGGGGAGCCAATGGAAGTTGAGTTGCGCTTACAGACACTGTCGGAGGGAATTTTTGTTAATGGGTATGTCAGTACCCATGTGGTTGGGCAGTGCTCGCGGTGTCTGACTGATATTTCGAAAGATATTGAAGAACAGGTCGCTGAGTTATTATTCTGGCCCGAGCAACGCCAGCTACTCATCGATGAAGGCGATGAGGAAGGTGAAGAACTTCCGGTCATCGTTGATGATCAGATTGATCTGGAACCGATTTTGCGCGATGCGATCGTATTGTCGTTGCCTTTTAGCCCGCTGTGTCAGCCGGACTGCCAAGGCCTATGTGCTGAATGCGGAGAGCGCTGGGAGGATCTCCCGGACGATCACGTTCATGAGAAGCTGAATCCGGCGTTTGCGGCATTGGACGCGCTGGCGGCACAATTGGCGGCCGCTGAAGAAAGCGCAACTGGCGAGGCAGGCCTAGGTAACGAGGCGGGACCAGATGACGAGGAAAATGTAACAGCCGAGGTCGGCGCCGACGCCGCTCAGGAGGATAACTAGGTGGACCGTTTGCCAGATACTGCCGAGCTACTCGCCCGGTGGGGTGTTGATATTCCGGCAGATCTCCTTCAGCATGCGCTTACACACCGTTCCTACGCTTTCGAAAATGAGTGTGCAGATAACGAACGCTTGGAATTCCTTGGCGATTCGATACTTGGCGGGGTAGTAGCAGTTGATTTATTTCGGGACTATCCCGATATGTCCGAAGGTGATTTATCAAAGATTAAGGCTGCCGCGGTGTCGGAACGAGCATTAGCCGAGGTAGCACGCAAACTTGATCTTGGGGCGTATCTATATCTCGGAGTTGGTGAAGAACGCACTGGCGGACGTCAGAAAGATTCTTTATTGGCTGATGCGGTAGAAGCGTTGATTGCTGCTACCTATCTCGCTCACGGGCTGGACGAAGCTGTGGCCGCCGTTCGTCGTCATATTGCGGAGCAGATTCTGATAGCTACCCAAATGGGCCCGGCCCTAGATTGGCGAACCGCCTTCGAAGAAAAAGCGCGCGAACACGGAATAATCGGGGATTTGAGCTATCAGATGGACGGCACCGGCCCGGACCATGCGCGCGTTTTTACTGCGCAGGTCATGATTGGTGGGAAGCGCTATGGCACTGGGACTGCGACCTCACGCAAAGCCGCCAAATTGGAGGCCTGTAAAGATGCTTATTTGACGTTGGAGCCCGACACGGTGGCTTAAAAATGCCAGAATTACCCGAAGTTGAAACGATCCGGCTGGGGCTCGAACCTTACGTCGTTGGGCGCACAATTATCGATGCGAAAGCTTACCACCCGCGAGTGGCGCGTAAATCACCGGCGGGTTTGGATCCGCTTATTGGGCAAGAGATTTACGGGTTAGCTCGGCGGGGCAAATACATGTGGTTTTTGCTGTCTGATATGGCGTTGGTGGCGCATTTGGGGATGTCGGGACAGTTCCGAATCGGGTTAGAGAACCATCCGCATCGGCGCGCTGCCCTTTTCCTCGACGACGGGACACGTATTGATTTTATTGACCAGCGTACTTTTGGTCATTTATTACCCGACCAGCTAGTGGATACCACAGACGGTGGTCCAGGCGGGTATGGGGTTAATGATGCGGTTATTCCGCAGAGCGTGGCACATATCGGACGGGATCTGCTCGACCCATTATTTGACGTGAAAAAAGTAGCTCGCATACTCAAAACTAAATCAACGGAGATCAAACGGGCACTTTTAGACCAACGGGTCGCCTCCGGAATCGGCAATATTTATGCTGACGAAGCCCTTTGGCAGGCGCGTACTCATGGCAAACGCGACACGTCGCGAATGAGTATCACGAAAATTACGGAGGTGTATGAGGCTGCACAGGATGTGATGCATCGTGCAGTAGACGTGGGAGGAACGTCCTTTGACGAGTTATACGTTAATGTTAAGGGTGAGTCGGGCTATTTCGAGCGATCCTTGAATGTATACGGGAAAACAGGCCTTCCCTGCCCGCGGTGTAGCCGTCCTATCCGACGCATCTCCTTTATGGGCCGTTCGTCGCATATCTGTTCGCATTGTCAACGCTTTAGGGGGTAGAGTAGTGAACGTGAATGAGGAAATTTCAGAAATCAGCGTCATGATTATTGACGACCATGAGGTCGTCCGTCGTGGTATTGCCGAAGTAGTGGACCGAGCCGAAGGGTTATCGGTGATTGCTGAAGCCGGATCGGTGGCTGAAGCGATTCGCCGTGCTGAATTGATGAGGCCACAGGTTGCCCTCGTGGATTTACGTCTTCCCGATGGCACCGGCATTGATATTATTCGGGAACTGCGTGAGCGTATCCCCGAGATTAAGTGCATTGTGCTCACCTCTTTCGATGATGACAATGCGCTAACCGAATCGCTTGAAGCCGGGGCAAAGGCCTTCCTTCTCAAGTCGGTGCGGGGTGCGGAGATTACTGAGGCTGTTCGCGCGGTAGCTAATGGACGGGTATTGCTTGATGAGCGTACTGTTACGCGGCGTCGTGCTGACCATGATGACCCTACCGCTGATTTGACGCCGTCGGAGCGTAAGGTTCTTGAGCTTATCGGGGATGGGCTGTCGAACCGAGAGATCGGGGAGAAGCTTGGCGTTGCCGAAAAGACGGTGAAGAACCACATCACCTCACTACTAGCCAAGATGGGTATGCAGCGTCGTACGCAAGTAGCCGCCTGGGTAGCCGGGCAACGTGCCACCGGATGGCGTAATCTCGCTACTGCCTAGCCTAGTACTGCTTAATCTGAAGGCGTGTGTTGAATTTCAAGAATATCGCCGCATCGTGCGCTATAGCCCACGATGCGGCGATATTTTCGAATTCCAAGGCAAGAGACAGCGCACGATGCTACCGATAGCTGCTATAGCGGTACTTGCCAGCTGAGAATGGTACCAGATGTGTCTTCCCGGGCGCTGATGCTAAAAGTTCCCCGATGACGCCGGGCACGGGCCGCCAAATTCGACAGTCCAGAACGACGTCCAAGTGCCGCCGCGATTCCGATACCGTCATCAACCACTTCGACAAGCGCATGCGTAGGATCAACACTGAGTTCCACACTGACCGAAGAAGCATGCGCATGGCGAGCCACATTTGATAAGCCTTCGCGCACAACTGCAACAATATCGTCGCAAATATCAGTGCCCACGGCGTCGTCGATTAATGTGAACGTTTCGGACTCGCGCGCGATCTGCCCATTCCACTGCACAATTAACGACGGTGCAAAACCGAGAGTTTGCAGTGCAGACTTGGTTTCCTGTTGGAGTCTTTCGACCAGCGCGGCCGAGGCTGAATCATCGCGGAGCTTTTGGACAATCATTCGGATCTGGCGCACCGACTCATCAATTGAAGAAATCGCTTGATCTAATGAAGGCCCAACCTCTGCACCAAAACCTTTAGCTTCGAGGTCTTCTTTAACTGCCGTAATATGCATCCCAGAAGCAAACAGTTGTTGAATTGCGAGATCGTGCAAATCCCGGCCAATTCGGGACCGTTCATCAAGCTCCATCGCAAGATTTTCGTTCTGCCGGGCGGCAGCGAGCTCAAGAGCAATCGCGGCCTGTTTTGCCGAGCTTTCCGCCATTGCCAAGTCATGCAGGTTAAACTCGAGCCGTCCGATATGACGCAGTAGCAAGATCACGCCTTGGCCGGTTCCTTTTGTCACGAGCGGGGCATAAAGTGCCGGCCCGAATTCCCGCAACTGCGGTATCCGGATGCGTCGAAGACGTTGCATCGAATCGATCACAAGGCCATTCTTTTCTCTGACAACGGTTAATGCGCGGCCTTCGGGCGGAAACAAAATCCCCAATAACGCCTGCGAGCCTTCTCCATCAACGATTTCACTCATCCACGTATTTTGAATAGAAGGCAAAATAATAACGGCAACATCGGCGTTTGCTGCTATCCGCATTTCATGGGCAATAGTTTGCAATGCCTCTTCTTCATCGGAGCCTTCTAATAACGAAGAAACAATTTTTTGTGATGCGCTCAGCCAGCGTGCCCGGTTTTGAGACTGTGCATAAACCTCGGAATTCTGTGCCGCAATAGCAGCCGCGCTGGCCAGCAAACGAGCCGTTTGCCCGTCGTCGTCGGTAAAACCGCCGGGCTTATTCGTGAGGTAAAGACGCCCCCAGACTTGACCTTGAACCTGAACGGCAACGCCCAAAAAATTGCGCATTGCCGGGTGTGCTTGCGGGTAGGAACGGCTGCGCGGATCATTCGGCAAATCGTTAACAATAATCCAATCGTCCATGGGAATATCTGCGAAGATACCGTCGGAACGCGGAGGGCGGCCGATCCGTTTGGCCTGCTGCGGATCAAGCCCACGATGTATAAACTCGATTGTTTCCCCATGAGAGTTGAGCACGCCTAGGGCGCCATATTGGGCTCCGGTGAGCTCGCGGGCCGAGTCAACGAAATGGTTGAGCGCTGATTCCCGGTCAAGCTCGCCAGTGAGTTTTAGCGCGTGGGAAATAATGTTTAATAGCGCTTTATTATCCATCAGTTTTCCTGTTCGGCCGACCATGCGTATTGTTCGAGCGTAGCCAGAAGTTCGCGGTGTGTTCCGCGTGCCCGCACGGTGGCAGGGCCGGCCTCGCTTGCTTGTCCTAAAACAATAACCTCATCGGCTGCGTCGAGTGGGGTTAATCGATGGGTGACGAGGATAATTCCGCGGTCACTGCCACCGGCGTTCAGCAGATCTCGAATAAGCGCATCCGCGGTGTGGGGATCAAGATGCTCGCCGGGTTCGTCAAGGAGCAGGTATTGGGCGTTCGACGCCAACGCGCGTGCCAGTAAAATACGACGCCGTTCGCCACCGGAAATAGTGGTGGCATTTGTTCCGAGCATCGTTTCAACGCCTTCTGGCAGCTGGCGAAGCCAAGGGCCAAGCCCAGCACGTTCCAATAGTGCAACCGCTTCTTCTTGAGTCACCGACGAACGTGCCACTCGCAAGTTTTCGAGGATAGTAGTTTCGAAAATATGTGCGTCTTCTGCGGTGAGCGTTAACGATTGCGAGACGAGCTTGCGATCTAGGGAGGAGACTTCTCCGCCATTGAGGGTTACATTTCCCGCATGTGGTTCAAGCATGCCGGCCAGCGTATATAGCAATGTTGACTTGCCGATACCTGATGGTCCAACAATCGCCAAAGCCTTGCCTGGTTCCAGATGGAGGTTCAGTGGTCCGGCCACGTGTGGTCCGTCTGGCCATCCCACAATCAGATCACGGGCGACGACGCCGGAGTCATCAGTATGCGAGGTGGTTGCGGTTTGCGGTACCGCGGCTGCCGCGTGGTCGAGAATGGCCATAATACGTTTGGCCGCCGCTCCAGAGCGAGTCAGCTGTACTCCAGCTTCGGGTAGTCGAGCAGTTGCCTCAAATGCAGACAGTGGAGTTAGGGTAGCAACAACCAGCTCGATACCGTTTAGGGTGCCCTGCGATATTTGCCATGTTCCGATGAGCAAAGCGCCTATGACGGCAAGTGCCAGCGCAGCGGTGTCAATAACTCCGGCTACGGCGGTGGGTTTGGCTGCGTCGTTACGATGCTGTTCAATAGCTAGCTCAGTATCTAGTCGGGCAGCTTCCATTACTTTCAGGCGGCCCGAAACTCGTAACTCAGCAGCATTTTCTAGCAGGTTGAGTGCTTCATCGTTAAGCCGTGCGCGGTCTTCAACCTGCGCAAGCTCAGCGAGCCGCGCGCCACGCATTGCAAAATAAGGTCCTACTGCTCCAGAAATGAATAGCGACAGTGCTAACACTAATGCGATCGGTAAGGACAGTATGCCCACAATACCTACTGAAATAATGCCCACTACAAGTGCCACTGCTGCGGGCAACATGGATTTAACCACCACATTGCCGATTTCATCAACGTCGGCGTTGGTACGGGTTAACAAGTCACCACGTTTAAGCGAAGTGACGACATCGGTGGAGGAGTCGGCGAGCTGAGCATACACAGCTGTGCGCAAATTCGACATGCCATACAGTGCAACCCAATGGGAGGCGATTCTTTCTAGATAACGGAAAACCGCTTTGCCAACTCCGAAGGCGCGTACTCCGGTAGAAGCCACAGAAAGATCGAGCACGGGTGGGAGCTGTGCGGCACGGGCAATAAGCCATGCCGAGGTGGCGCCCAGTCCGACAGTTGAGCCAATAGCGCCCGAACCGGCCGCCACCGACCAGCGGAAGCGTTTGCGATCATAGTCGAGCATATGAATTGCGCGTTTGAGTGCGGCACGTTCATCAGCAGGGAATGCTTGGGTCATTTTAGGCCTCCTCTGCAGTGTTCGAGCGGGTATTTGAGGTGCCGGTTCCTGTGGTATGACGCCATGACGCAGGCAAGGCATAATCCATTTCGCGTTCACTCACGTCTGCTAGTCCACGGGCGATTTCCCGGCGTGCCTGTTCCTCAGCAAGTTCGTCAGTAATATCGCGTTGGGTAGCGGTAACATCAATGACGACGTCAGCTAGTGTTGCCAATGCGGAGCGATGTGCGATCACAATGACGGTATGACCGTTCGCTTTAAGTGTGCGTACCACGTTAGAAATATATTCTTCGGAAACCGCGTCGAGGTGAGCTGAAGGCTCATCAAGAACGACAATCTTGCGTGAGGACAGTAGCGCCCGGGTTAGTGCGAGCCGTTGGCGTTGGCCTACCGATAAACCGGTTCCACCTTGACCAATTAACGTGTCCCAGCCTTTAGGTAAGCTTGACACCACCTGATCAAAACCGGTGAGCGCACTAGCTTGAGCAATCGCGTCGTCGTTAATATTTGTAGCTTCGAGATTCTCGGCAACCGTGCCGGGCACTAATACTGGGCGTTGTGGAACCCACGTAATATTTTCCCACCACTGATCGATATCGATATCGCTAAGGGGAGTTTCACCAATGCGTACGTGACCGGTGGAAGGAGCAAGTAAACCGAGCAATACCTGTACCGCCGTCGTCTTGCCTGATCCAGAAGGTCCGCGCAAAATTGTGATCTGCCCCGGGGGTATTGCAGCACTCAGATTGGCAGGTGCGACGGTCATCCGGCCGGGGGCATACACCGATACGTCATCAAAATAAATTGTGGTGTGGTCTAAATCTGGTACTGGGATATTCCCATCGCGTTTTGGCAGTGGCTGATCGAGAATTTCGAAAGCTTTTTCGGCTGCGGCTACACCGTTAGCCGAATTATGGAACTGGGTTCCTACTTCGCGCAAGGGCTTAAGAACCTCTGGCGTGAGCATAATAATGACTAGGCCCTCGAAGAGCAGAATGTCGGCGTTCACCATCCGCAAGCCCACAGAAACCGCGACCAGCGCGGTGGTCAGTGTGGTGATGAATTCGAGGGCGCCGCCAGATAGGAAAGCTACGTAAAGGGTTTGCATAGTTTTGCGAGCAAAAGAATCGCCCAGGCTTTTCACCCGATCCTGGGGGCCCTTTTCGCGGCCGAGCCCTTTGAGGGTGGCTAAGCCAGCGAGCAAGTCGAGGAGTTGGGTGCCCAGCTGTTGCATAGAAGCTAGGCGCTGCGAGGAATACTTTGCAGTCATTTTGCCAATGAGCACCATGAATACCGGTACAAGAGGAATACATAGTGCGATCATGATGGCGGAAACTGCATCGAGATAGAACACGACAACGAGCAGAGCAGGGGTTGCCGTAGTTACTAGAAATAACTGGGGAAGGAACTGGACGAAGTAGTCTTCTAAATCGTCTAATCCGCGGGTCGTGAGTGTAACAACGTGTGCAGTGTTGCCTTTGGACAGCCAACGATCCCCTAAATCTCCGGCATGTCGTAATACTTTCGTGCGCAGATCAGAGATCACTTTGACGGCGCTACGGTGTCCTACCGCGCCTTGTACATAGTTCACGACCATACGCATGCCGAAAACAACAGCAAGCCACATGGACAGGTAGAAGAATTGGTTCGAATCGAATTCGCCGTAGAAAACGGGGGACGCTATTGCGGAGATTAAAAAGGTCTGCACGGCGATAAGCGCGGTCATCACCAAGCCGAGGGCAACTAGAAAAGCAATATATCTGCGCGTGTCCTTGGCATATTTCATTAATCGCGGATCAAAGGGTTTCACGGTGTTCTATTGTTCCTTTATATTCCTTGTTCGCATAAACCATTGTAAAGCTTATCTGGAATGAACAAAAAGTACTCCCCGGGGCATATAGCTCCGGGGAGTACTTCGCTAATAGCTAGCTTTAGGCATTCGCAAATTCGCGAATATTGGTCGGATGTAGGCCAGCAGGCTCATCCGAGAGCTGGTCAACGCTCAGACGCTTGGAGAACTTAACGTAAGACCAAGCGGTGTAGCCCAACACGATCGGAACGAAGATCACGGCTGCGATCGTCATGACGATCAGGTTTGGCTCGGTTGCCGATGCCTGAATAAGAGTCAGATGGTAGGCATCATCCAACGACGACTTCAGTGCATAAGGGAAGATCGTCGAGAAGATGAATACCACAGCAAATGCCACGCCAGTGAAGGAGGCGTAGAAGGATGCCTTCTCATTATTCATCTGAACAAGTACGGTCGAGGCAATGAGAGCGACAGCTGCCAGTGCTAGCGGGATAATAGCCCACCAGTTCGGCGAGTATGCGACATATGCCCATACTGCCCAGACGGCGGTGACGGCGGTCGAAGCGTAAGAGAGCTTCTTGGCCAGTTCACGAGCGCGTACCGAGTAGTCGCCGGTGGTCTTCAGTGCAAGCCACAGAGCTCCGTGCGTGAGGAAGAGCAGGACGACGACCACGCCGGCCAGAATCGTGAACGGAGTGAACAGTGAGATGAATCCTCCGGTGAGGAAGTGCTGGTCACCGGCCACGAGCGCCGCATCAATTTGCGTTGGATCGGCAGCGACGAAAGACGCCGGGTCAGCGACGTTACCGTAGGAACCAATCTGAATTTCCATTCCCTGTACGAGGTTGCCGAAAGCGATACCCCAGACCAGTGAGACCAGCCACGCTGCGCCGGAGTGCAGGTTATCCCACGTGCTACGCCACTTATCGGAATCGATCTTGCCGCGCCATTCGATAGCGACAATACGAATGATGAGCAGGACCAGCACGAGAATCAGTGCCATGTACATACCCGAGAACATGGTGGCATACCATTCCGGGAATGCTGCGAAGGTTGCGCCACCTGCGGTAAGAAGGAATACCTCATTGCCGTCCCAGTGCGGGCCAATCGTATTCAGCTGCAGACGGCGTTCTTTTTCGTTACGCGGCAAAATTTTCATAAGCATGCCGGTTCCAAAGCCGAAGCCTTCGAGGGTAACGTAGCCAAGCCACAGTACAACCAGAAGGATGAACCACAGAATTTGCAAGAATGTCAGATCCATTTTTGTCGTCCTTCCTTAGTACGCGAAGCTGAGCTTCAGATCGTCACTCTTATGATCAAAGAGTGCTTCTACGTCCTTGGTCGGGTTAATACCCTCACGCACGTAGCGGCGGATGAGTACGAACCAGACGACGCCGAGAACGCCGTATAGCACAGTGAAGATAACCATCGAGAGCAACACTTCGATACTGAGAACCGACTGTGAAACACCGGATTCGGTCAGCAGTTTGATCATCTCGGACGGTGCAACATCTGCCTGGCCCTTGAAATTCGGGTAGACAACCCATGGCTGGCGGCCCATCTCGGTCAAAATCCAGCCGAAGGTGGATGCGATGAACGGGAAGGGGAGTGACCAGATGTACAGCTTTGATATTGCGTCAGATCTAATCAAATTATTACCACGCAAGAGCAAGAGTCCCAGCACAGCTAGTCCGGTTGATGCAAAGCCAAGCGCCATCATAATTCGGAAGGAGTAGAAGGCAATGAATGGGTTAGGCATGTAGTTCACGTCATTGCCGTACTCTTCAGCAAAAGCATCTTCGAACTTTTCTTGAATCTCGTCAACGCCCATGAGATAGGAATCTTCACCGGTGAAGTGATTGGTCACCATGAAAGATTCCAGACCAGGGATCGGAAGGGCGATGATGTTATCGTGAGTGAGCTCCGTACCAGTCATTGCTAGTGCAAGCGGATGAGCTTCGCCAGATTCGGCAATACCCATTGCGGCGATCATCTTTGTGGGCTGGACATGGTAGATGTGCTGGCCAATAAAGTGGCCGGTACCAATAGCTAAAATTCCAGCTGCTGCGAGAACCTTCAGGCCCAGCTGGGCTGCCGGCTTCCACAGTTCACGAGCTTCAGCTTCATTGTTCTGCTTGATCGAACGAACCATCCACCAGATCGAGAATCCAGCAACCAGGGTGCCAGCTACCATCAGTGATGCGGCAATCGCGTGTGCGAAAGCGTACAACGTCGTCGTTGATAGGACCACATCAAGGAAGCCGGTTGTGCCATCGAGTTCGGCGCGGCCGGTTTCTGGATTGAAGACTGCGCCAACCGGGTTCTGCATGAAAGAGTTAGCGGCCAAAATGAACAGTGCGGACAGGTTTGTACCAAGTGCAACCAGCCAGATTGAAACTGTATGAGCCTTCGGGGAAATGCGGCCGCGGCCGAAGATCCAGATCCCCAAGAATACCGATTCCATAAAGAATGCGAGTAGAGCTTCGAAGGCGAGCGGTGCGCCGAAGATGTCACCAACGTACCGGGAGTATTCAGACCAGTTCAGACCGAACTGGAACTCCTGAACAATACCGGTGGCAACACCGAGCGCGAAATTAATGAGCAGAATCTTTCCAAAGAACTCCGAAAGACGGAGCCACTTGGTGTCTCCGCTTCGCAGCCATTTGGTCTGCATATATGCAACGAGTGGGGATAGTCCGATCGTCAGAGGTACCAAAACAAAGTGGTACACAGTGGTGATAGCGAACTGCCACCGCGCAAGGTCTAGGGCTTCCACCTGATTTACCTTTCGTTCGACCATGCTAAATGAATAGAACCCTGCATGACATGCGGAAAGCTTGTGCGATGCAAGTGATGGACATGATGAAATCACGCACTGTAAACAGAAAGCGACACATCACATCGGCTATGTATCAATAATGGCGTAAAATTGGTCGAAAGTACCACTTTTATTGGGCGTTTCGTCCTAGGTTCGCTTTGTGAAATCTTGTGTTCAATTGCGAAACTGTTGATATATCAACGAAAAGTGCAAGTTTTAGAAAAAGCGATATGCACAACAATGGGACATAGGGCCTAAAAGTCTTGCGTAATTCTGAAGATGCTATTCGGATATTTGTGGCGAATGTGCAACAATTAAGACGTTGACATGCATCGATCAACCAGATGGATCCTTGAGCGCCGCGTTTGCGTTGCTGCCGGGATCCCCACTACACAGACTTCCGCAGCCGGGCGCTGCGACTACATGCGGCTGAGCGCGTTAGATGCGCGGGCTCGCCAACAAGGGGTTTCCCATGGCTGAAAAAGCTAATGAATCAGCGAATGATGCGCTGAAACCGACAAATGTCGTATTTTCGGCATCAGATGATGCCGAAGTTGCTATACCGGAGGCAGTGCCTGCTCCGGCAATGACGGCCCTACTTTTCCAAGAGCCTGATGTTGCACGTGCAGTTCGTTCTCGTCGAAATCGGCGTGAAGAAGCGGGCGTTGCTGAGTCCACCGACGAAGCGAATAATCAAAAGGAACAAGCGGAGTCTTCATCGGCTGAATCGCAGGAGGCCGGTACTCAAAACCCGCAGGAAAACTCTCGTAAACGGCGTCGTGGTACCCGCGGCGGGCGGCGTTCAAATGATCCTGATACGTCCACGGCTAACGAAGACGGTTCGCAAGATACGCGCAAATCCAAGAATGCGAAAAAAACTAACGGTAATCAGGAGGAGAATCCAGATACCGACACAGCCAAAGCTGATACTGAACAGGCTACAGATAAGGAAGCAACTGATACCGAGCCTACGGTGCGGCGTCGGCGTCGGCGTCGTACCACCGATGAAACGAATGACGAAGTGGCTACACCCAAGGGCTCGACGCGGTTGGAAGCTAAGCGGCGTCGTCGTCGAGAAGGACGTGATGCGGGGCGGCGTCGCCAAACGATAACCGAATCAGAATACTTGGCACGTCGCGAAGCAGTCGATCGGGACATGCTTATCCGTGAGCAAGACGGGCTCAACCAAATCGCAGTGCTCGAAGACGGAGTGCTGGTCGAACATTACGTTGCACGACATACGCAAGCCACTATGGTCGGCAATGTATATCTCGGGCGGGTACAAAACGTTTTGCCATCAATGGAAGCAGCTTTCGTTGATATTGGAAAAGGCCGCAATGCGGTGCTTTATGCCGGTGAAGTTAACTGGGACGCCGCCGGAATGGAAGGCGAGCCGCGCAAGATTGAGCATGCGATGAAGTCCGGTGACACTGTGCTCGTACAGGTAACCAAGGACCCGATCGGGCACAAAGGTGCGCGACTTACAGGTCAAGTTACCTTGGCAGGGCGCCACCTAGTGCTCGTTCCAAATGGTGCAATGACTGGAATTTCGCGGAAGCTTCCGGATCGGGAGCGGGGCCGTCTGAAGAAAATCCTCAAAGAAATCGTGCCCGCTGAGCACGGCGTCATTGTACGTACCGCTGCTGAAGGTGCCACCGAAGAACAACTCAGTAGCGATATCGAACGCCTGATGAAGGCGTGGAAAGATATTGAAGCTAAATCCAAGTCTTCGTCCAACGCGCCTTCGCTACTTAAAGGTGAACCGGAGCTTGCTGTGCGCGTGGTGCGCGATATTTTCAACGAGGATTTTAAGACTCTGAAGGTATCGGGCGAAAACGCATGGGAAACCATCTCCGAGTACGTTCAGGAGCTTTCGCCAGAGTTGGTGGATCGGCTGGAGAAGTGGGAAAGCAATAAGGACATCTTTGAAGCCAACCGGATCGATGAACAACTTGCAAAAGCTTTTGACCGTAAAGTGTTCCTGCCTTCGGGTGGCTCGCTGGTGATTGACCGTACCGAAGCAATGACGGTGGTTGATGTTAATACCGGTAGATTCACTGGTACGGGTGGAACCTTAGAAGAAACTGTTACCCGGAACAACCTAGAAGCGGCCGAAGAGATCGTCCGGCAACTACGGTTACGTGACATCGGCGGAATTATTGTTATCGACTTCATCGATATGGTTCTCGAAGCTAACCGTGACCTTGTGATGCGTCGACTCATTGAATGCTTAGGACGGGATCGTACCCGGCACCAAGTTGCAGAAGTAACGTCGCTGGGCCTAGTACAAATGACGCGTAAGCGGGTAGGGCAGGGCTTGGTTGAAGCTTTCTCTACCACCTGTACCGCATGTGATGGGCATGGGTTTATTACTCATGATCATCCCATCGAGAAGGACGAAGAAAAGGCTATCCAGCAACAGGCCACAGCAAAGCGTGCGGGTGCTGGCCAGAGCAACCGTGGCAAGGTTAAGGCAAAGCCGGATCCGGTTGCCGAAGCTGATGCTAAACATGAGGAAGTCAAAGCTGCGCTAGCGTCGATTGCCGCTGCAGCTTCTGCCAAGCATGAAGAGAAACAGGACGAGGCAGCTAAACAAGGCGAGAAGACGACGGAGCACAAGGAACTGGTTGAGAAAAAGCAGAATTTACCAGCGCGGCGTCGGGTCACGTCCTCAGGCACGATTACCCCAACTTCGAGTGCTTCTTCGGCTATTATGACTTTCCCAGTGAAGAAAAAGTGACGTATTGCAATGGTACTGGCCGCTTTTGTGGCCTGTATCGCTCGCAATAAACTTGTTTGAAAGCTGGGATTTCAGTAATGTTAATTGCTGGCGCGCTTTGAAGCGCTTTTAATTTTCCAGTGCATTCTTACGAATGCATCCGTTTCGACAGAGATGAGCAAAAACGTGGTTTACGCGATTGTGAAGGCAGGCGGCCGCCAGGAGAAGGTGTCCGTTGGATCCGTCGTCGTTGTGGACAAGATCGTAGGCGAAGCTGGCGATAAGGTCGAGCTCGAGCCGATCATGCTCGTCGACGGTGACAAGATCACCACCGCCGCTGACGGCATCAAGGCCAAGGTAACCGCTGAGATCGTGTCTGATGAGAAGGGTCCGAAGATCACCATCATCAAGTACAAGAATAAGACCGGCTACCGTAAGCGTCAGGGTCACCGCCAGAAGCTTACCCGCCTGAAGATCACCGATATCAAGTGATCACCGCTTAACGACACAAGCTTTAAGTAGAAGAAGGTCTAGACATGGCATCAAAGAAGGGCGCAAGCTCCACTAGTAATGGTCGCGACTCTAATGCAAAGCGCCTTGGCGTGAAGCGTTTCGGTGGCCAGTTTGTCAACGCCGGCGAGATCCTCGTTCGTCAGCGTGGTACGCAGTTCCACCCGGGCAACAATGTTGGCCGTGGCAAGGACGACACCTTGTTCGCACTCGCAACCGGGCATGTACGCTTCGGTACGCGTCGCGATCGCAAGGTTGTCGATGTTGTTGCAGGCGAGGCCTGAGCAACAGTCAGATCTTAACTGACACCTCATGTTTTAAAGGGTGGAGGGCTATTGCTCTCCACCCTTTTATTTTAGAAAGGGCTTGGCATGGCTAGCTTTATTGACCGGGTGAAACTCCACCTCGAAGCCGGTAAAGGTGGACATGGATGCGTGTCGGTGCGACGCGAAAAATTTAAGCCTTTAGGGGGCCCTGATGGGGCGAACGGCGGGCACGGTGGGGATATTATTCTGCGTGTCGATCCGCAGGAAACCACTTTGCTTGGCCTGCACCATACCCCGCATTTGAAAGCTAGCTCGGGAATGCCTGGAGCGGGCGACCTGCGCCACGGTAAACGTGGGGAAGACCTGATTATTTCGGTTCCTAACGGGACGGTTGTTAAGGATCTCGAGGGTAATATTATCGCCGACATGATCGGTGAAGGAATGGAACTGGTTATTGCCGAAGGCGGGTACGGCGGATTAGGCAATGCCGCATTAGCCTCCCCGAAACGGAAAGCTCCTGGCTTTGCACTGCTCGGTGAGCCGGGCGAAACAATCGATATTGTGCTCGAGCTCAAGTCGGTTGCGGACGTGGCTCTTGTCGGTTTTCCTTCAGCGGGTAAGTCCCAGTTGATCGCGTCAATGAGCGCGGCCCGGCCAAAAATCGCGGACTATCCATTTACGACGCTGGTTCCGAACCTTGGCGTTGTCGAGGCTGGGGATATTCGTTTTACGATTGCAGATGTGCCGGGGCTGATCCCGGGAGCTTCCGAAGGTAAAGGTTTAGGACACGAGTTTTTGCGCCATATCGAACGTTGCGCAGTAATCGCACACGTGGTGGATTGCGCTACGCTTGACCCTGAGCGTGACCCGATTTCTGACCTCGACACGATTGAAGCTGAATTGGCAGCTTATGCAACAACCATGCCGCCCATCGAAGGCCGTGTGGGGCTGATGGAACGTCCGCGCGTCGTCGTCCTGAATAAAATTGATATCCCTGACGCGCGAGATATGGCAGAAATGGTGCGCGGCGAAATAGCCAAACGTGGCCTGCAAGTATTCGAGATTTCTGCGGTGACCCGAGAAGGCTTACGGGAATTGGGATTTGCCCTGGCAGACATTGTTGCACAAGTACGTGCTCACGATCAGGTTGAGCAGCAAGAACGTCCGATTATCCGACCTTTGGAGAAACAGGAAGATTCCTCCTTTACTATTACTCGGTTGGAAAAGGGCGGCAAGCCTTTCTTCCAAGTTCGTGGAGTCAAACCCGAACGGTGGGTTAATCAAACCGACTTCTCGAACGACGAAGCCGTCGGATACCTTGCTGACCGGCTGAATAACCTCGGTATTGAAAAACGGTTAATGCGGATGGGAGCCCATGCTGGAGACACCGTGGTAATTGGCCCAGAAGACTCGGGCGTTATTTTCGATTGGGAACCGACTATTGCTACCGGCGCTGAATTGCTCTCGCCGCGCGGAACCGATGTGCGGCTTGAGGAATCTACGCGGGCAACACGCCGTGAACGTAAGGCGGCTTTCCACGAGTCTATGGATGCCAAGGAGGCGGCCCGTGAACAGCTGTGGATGGACCGCCAAGCTGGAATATGGACCGATCCGTCTGTGACAGACGAGGACTAAGGTTCTTTTCATTAACCATGCGTTAACGTTTATCAGCGAAAAATGTGTGTTTTATTTGGATAATCTCACAATGTGAGCTGTTTGCCTTGGCTGATTGCATATTGACCCACTAAGTTACTAGTAGGTAGCTATCAAAGGGTATTACATATGACGATTCAACTCGCCGCATCTGCTCGTGCGCTAACCACTCCGACACCGGTAGACGTTAACGATACGTCTATCGTGCCTGATACGTTAACGACGGCGTGGATCGGCGTGGATCTTTCTGCCTTTGGTGCAGATTCGGGTCTTGCAATGAACCTCGCGCAGGAGTTGCCAATTGAGCGGGTTAACGTGCGACGGTTGGAAGCCGGGGTACAAGCAGCGCATAAAGGCGGTCTTGATTTTGTCTCGCTAGGTTGTTCCTTCCATACCCGTTCGGACTACAGAATTCGTGACTGTACATTAGACGCCACCAATATGGTCGCAGAGCTGGCGGAACATTCCACTGGTGGTATTTTTGCGGAAGTTCCGGCAAAGGCTCGTCATATTAACCAGGCAATTGATCTGCTCGCACCCCAATCGGAAGGCTGGGCTGGTATTACCATCGCCGTTGACGAAAACACGTCCTACAAGGAGTTGGCGGAATCGTTGAAGGCGGCGCGTCAAGCGGGTGTACGTATTGCGGTGTTATTAAGCGACGCTCAAATCTCACACGAACTGGCTGAGAACATTGCACAAGTTGCCGACGTCGTTCGGTTACGGATAACCGACCCGCATTCGGCACGCGAAACTCGTTTTATGATTCGGGCTGCGGCTCAGGCACATGGGCGAGAGCTTCCGGTGTTAGCTGAGTTGGGGATTGTTATTTCGGCATCTTTACAAGCGGCTGAAGAGCGCAGTGTACTGATCTCGGAAATGATGGGTGTACAGCTATTTGAAGGAATGGCATCCACAATCGGCACGGTCTACGATGTGGCCGATACGATCGAAAGCTGGGTCGGGTTAGGTGCAGCAGACGGAGTGGTATTGATTCCGGCGTCGTTGCCAACAGATCTGGCATCTATTTTGCGCGGCGTTATTCCGTTATTACAAGAACGTACCGCACTCGATCAAAAATAAGCGTACGAATAAGGGCGAGGAATTAGATCCTCGCCCTTATTTCTATGCGTTGTAGGTGTTGTGACTACTCGCCCTTTGCAGCTTTCTCAGCTTCAGCCACAGCTGCACGAACCTTGTCCATATCCAGCTTGCGAGCCTGCTCGATAAGGTCTTCGAGCGCGGCGGCCGGGAGTGAACCTGGCTGCGAGAATACGCGGATGCCATCACGGAAGATCATCAGGGTCGGAATCGACATGATCTGGAAAGCCTGCGCGAGTTCAACCTGAGCTTCGGTATCGATCTTGCCGAAGGTAATGTCCGGATGCTTTTCCGAAGCAGCTTCGAAGACCGGGGCGAACTGACGGCACGGTCCACACCATGCTGCCCAGAAATCAAGGAAAGTGATTCCTTCTTGGACGTTCTCTGCAAAGTTCTCGGAAGTAATTTCTACGGTAGCCATGGAGCACCTTTCAGTTTTGGTTTGCCAGAAATGGCCGTTACGAGAGAGTCAACGCATATTCTTTGTAAATATTCCCGTAAAGTGGAGTGCATGATGTGAAGAAGATCGCGTATGCGGGAGGGTGGATGAGTAAGGCGACACGCCGAGCACGCCGAATTGGGATTATGGGCGGATCTTTTGATCCGGTTCATCATGGTCACTTGGTGGCGGCATCCGAGGTGCAACATATTTTCGAGTTGGATGAAGTTATTTTTGTGCCTGCCGGTAATAATCCTTTTAAAAAGGAAAGGCGCGTTACGCCAGCCGAACACCGCTATTTGATGACGGTTATCGCTACTGCCTCCAACCCACGCTTTAGCGTCTCACGTGTAGATATTGAACGGGCAGGTACTACTTATACCATTGACACCCTGCGTGACCTGCGCAAACTCTATCCTGATGACGAGCTTTTCTTTATTACCGGTGCAGATGTGTTACCGCAAATCTTGACGTGGAAAGATGCTGCGGAGCTTTGGGATTTAGCGCATTTCGTGGGCGTTAACCGGCCCGGACATGAATTAGATGTGAGCGGTTTACCGGAAGACGGAGTGACCGTAGTAGATATTCCGGCTATGGCGATTTCGTCAACCGGTGTACAAAGACGAGTAAAAACAGGCGTTCCAGTGTGGTATTTGGTACCTGATGGGGTAGTTCAGTACATCAACAAGTATCATTTATATAAGCCAGAACAAGCACTAACTACCGCCCTAACGCCTACACTCGGAGATAATGAAACCACACGGGATAATTCCGGGAGTGGGGAAGGGTAAGGAGACGTTATGAGTGAGACTCCTCGTTTGAGCCGTCGTGAACTTCGCGAGCTCGGTAAACTGCAGGCGCGTCCTGCCGATGCGGAGTCATTGACTGAAACTTCGGAGTTGACCTTGCGTCGCCCGTCCCGCAAGGAGCTTCGAGAAGCTCGGGAACGTGCGCTCGCTGAACAAGCACAATCATCCCCGAGCCTGGGCGAAGACGTCGCGGCACTGCAGCAAGACGAATCCGAGTCCGGATCAGCTTCTGAGGCGCCAGCTGTTGACGCAGGCTCTGTAGATACCGGTCAGGTAGCGGTATCTCTTGATGCGCCTGAGGAAAAGACTGAATCTCCAGCGGATGATCAGCCTACCGGTGAAGCGGTGCAACCGGATGCGCCAGAGCCCCCGGTTGCTACTGAGAGGTTAACCCGACGTTCGGTGTTTGACCGCTTTAAGTCTGCACCGTCTCCAGATGTAGCAGAAGCTCCGGCGGACGAAGGCGGGGTAGCACAGGTTGAAGACGAACTGGAAGCGACGGTTCTTGATCAAGAGTCGGTAGCGTCTGCAGAGCCTGAGCCTGCTGAGGTCGAGTCGATGCGTCAACGTCTGCTCGCAATGACACGGCGCGGCCGGGACGAGGCTGTGCATTCGAAGACGGATATTCCGCCAGCTGTTGTCGACGAAGAACCTGCGGAAGATGAGCCCGCTGTGGAAGAAGCCGCTGATACGGTAGAGCCGGAAGCGGACGGCGAGCCTGTTTCGGTACAGCGCACTTCAGTAATGCCTGATGTAACTCCAGAAGACGACAACCTGACTGCGTTATTAGCTCCTACCGCAACCACTGCAGCGGTTCCCGAGGCGGAAACTGACGTGGTGGACAATACTCACTTGGCTGTGGAAGAAGATCCTAGTAGTGGTCGGCGCACATTCTTGAACTACGCACTGTTGCTTATGATCGCAACGTTGGTTGGTTTGTTGATAGGTATTTGGATTAACAATACGTTCCTTGATAGTGGCCCACGGGCGGTGGTGGATATCGCATCTACTACCACTGAGTTGTTGTTGTAAGAAGAACCGGAAGTAAAGCGTGAGCGCAACACAAGAAGCTATAGACCTAACTATGATTGCCGCTCGGGCGGCATCCGATATTAAAGCCACGTCGATTGTTGCGATTGATGTTGCGCAGCGGCTGGCAATCACAGACGTTTTCTTAATAGTCTCCGGGTCAACCGAGCGTCAAGTACGTTCGATTGTCGACGCTGTTGAAGAAGCCATGCATAAGGCAGGCACGCGGCGTTTGCGTCGGGAAGGCTTAGAAGGCGAAGCCCACTGGGTGCTTCTCGATTTCGGGATCATTATGGTGCATGTGCAACAAGATGAAGACCGCGAGTATTACGCTTTGGAGAAGTTGTGGGGCGATTGCCCGAAGATTGAGTTGGATCCCGATATTGTGGCGACGCCGGCAGCAGAAGAATCTTCATTATCGGCGTATTTTGCACCCGTTTACGAAGAAGAGGAGTCGAATTAGTAGTGGCTGTTTCTCAGATTGTTTTTCTGCGTCATGGACAAACTGCTAATAATCTAGAACGACGTATTCAAGGTTCGCGAGATACTCCCTTGAATGATGAAGGTCGGCGGCAAGCGAGCGAAATTGCTCCGGAGATTGCACAACTGGGGATCACCCGGATTTATTCTTCGGACCTTTCGCGGGCGCGTGATACCGCGGCGGCGGTAGCCGAAGTTACCGGCCTCGAAATAACAGTAGATGCACGCTTACGAGAACGGGCTTATGGTGTGTGGGAAGGCTTGAACTCGGACGAAATCCGTCAGGCTTGGCCAACAGAGTGGAAGCGCTGGCGGGAAGGTTTAGAACCGGGCGCTCCGGGGATCCAGACTCGCTTGGAAAACGGCGAGTTGATGGCCGCTGCGGTCAGTGACGCGATAGCTGCAGTTAATGAGCTAGCCGACGCTGGAAAGACGACGGTGAACGAAAAGTTGCTATTTGTATCGCACGGCTCGGCGATTGCAAACGCAATTAACGTATTGCTTGGTCAAGACCCTTCGGTGTGGAACGGTTTGCAGGGATTGGATAACTGCCATTGGGCAGTGTTAGCTCCGCGACTTAACTCAAATCCAGCATGGCGAATCGTGTCATATAACCGGTGGTTTGCGTAGCGGTGATCGGATTCACCGCTGGTATGGCGGTGTTAATTGGCGTGGTTGGGTTTAACCTTGTAATATCAATTAAGTCTCACGGGGCATTGGCGCAGTTGGTAGCGCGCTTCCATGGCATGGAAGAGGTCAGGGGTTCGAATCCCCTATGCTCCACAAGAACGAAGGCCGAGCGAAATGCTCGGCCTTCGTCGCTTTTCTATGCGATTCGATTTAGCAGTTCGTGCCGTTTACCGGCGGGTACCGGGCTGTTTTTCAGTCCCTATCGTCTTCTTCAGAATGTTCTTCAACCGAGGCAAGAGATTCGCCACGTAGCAACGGGCCAGAAACTTTGGGCCCAAGATGTTTCATGGCTAGACGGGCCACCAGCAGTTGGTTTGTTGTTACGCGTTCTGCACGGCGGTCGCTGAGGAAAGTGATAAACCAGCGCAGTAGGGTAGAAACGCGCGATTTGAAGCCAACGAGGAACATAATGTGGACAATCAGCCAAGCCGCCCATGCCGGATAGCCGGAGAATTTGATGCCGTTAATGTCAGCAATACCCTTGTACTTGGAAATGATTGCCATCGAACCTTTGTCATGGTATTTAAAAGGGATACTTGCCTTAGCAGTATCTCCATCTAGTATCGCCTTAATACGCCGTGCAGCATACTGGCCAGACTGAATCGCTCCTTGTGCTACGCCAGGTACGTTAGGAACAGACATTAAGTCACCGACGACATACAAGTTATCGTGACCTGCTACGTTCAGAGTCGGCTCAACAATTACGCGCCCGGCACGGTCAACCTCGCCACCAGCAGCGTCAGCGACTTTCGCACCAATAGGCATGCCCGCTACTCCCGCTGCCCACACCTTGCAGTAAGAACGAATAAACTCCTTTTCTCCGTTCTTGTCGGTAATCTCGACGCCTTCGCGGTTGACATCAGTGACAAAGGAATTCAAGCGCACTTCAATACCCAGTTTTTCAAGGGCATGGCGAGCTTTACCACCCAGTCGGTTACCGAAGGTATGCAACACTTCATGGTCACCTTGTACGAGAATGACACGAGCCTGCTTCGGATCAATCTTTCGGAATTCCCTATCAAGAGTGAATGAAGCCAATTCGCGAATCTGTCCGGCCATTTCAACACCAGTAGGACCGCCTCCGACAACGATAAACGTCAGTAGCCGCTTAATGTCTTCAGGGTCTGAGGAGATTTCAGCTCGCTCAAAAGCATGGAAAATACGGGATCGAAGTTCGAGAGCATCGTCGACTGTTTTCAGTCCCGGCGCGAAAACCTCAAAATGATCATTACCGAAATATGATTGCCGTGCCCCGGCAGCAACGATTAATGAATCGTAGGGAATGTCCAGCAAAGTGTCATGGTTACGGGCTTTAACAACTTGGTTCTCAACATCGACGTCTTCAACAAGAGCAAGCATCACACGTACATTTTCCTGGTCTCGAAGAATCTCACGTGTGGAGGGAGCAATTTCTCCGACAGAGAGGATGCCCGTCGCCGCCTGATATAAAAGTGGTTGGAACAAATGATGGTCGGTTTTTGCTACTAAAGTGACTTTCACATCTGTGCGCCCAGCGAATTCTTTAGCGGCAAACAAACCTCCGAAACCTGATCCAATAATAACCACGTGATGTTTGCCCTGAGCAGGCGTCGATTCGGTCATGGTACTCCTCCTTATGCCAATGGGTGAGACCATAATATTCTGTGTCGCGGTCCATTGCCTCGTTATAGCTGGTAAACCATGCAATAACTAATCTCACAAGCTTTAGAAACGGTTACACAATCGCCTTACCGCGTTGCTCAGGTAGGAAAAATACAGCACTAGCTGCGATAGCAAACATGATTGAGAAAACGCCGAAGGCGAGGACGTTACCGCCAGCGCTCACGAATACTGGCGTTAATAGTGGGGTGAGGATTGAGGCGATTCGGCCAAAGCCTGCAGCTGATCCAGTTCCCGTACCACGGATATTCGTCGGGTAGAGCTCTGGGCCAATCGCATACAGCGCACCCCATGCGCCAAGATTGAAGAAGCTCAGCATCATGCCAGCACCAATAATCTGCCATTCTGAGCCAGCGAGTCCATAGAGGATTGCGGCCGCGGCAGACCCTGCGAGGAAGACAGCCAGCGTCTGACGCCGTCCCCACTTTTCAATCAGCCAAGCAGCAGCGGCATAGCCGGGGATTTGCGCCAGCGTAATAATAAGGGTGAATTCGAAGGATTTGATGAGAGTAAACCCTTGCGCGGTCAGCAGGGAAGGAATCCACGTAAAAGCTCCGTAGTAGGAAAAATTGATAGCAAACCAGATAACCCACAAAGCGATGGTTCTCTTACGCAAATGAGGTGACCAGATCGAAAGGTCACGGTCAATGTGCCGGGCTGCCAGTTCGGCGTCGTATTCGGCAACTGTATTCGCACTCTTGCCGGTGTAACGGAACTCTTCACCTGCGGAGGCTTCGTAGTCTTGAACGATTTTCTCAGCTGCCTCGAACTTGCCTTTCGTTTCTAAGTAACGAACAGACTCTGGGGTATGAATGCGAATAATAAGCGAGTAAAGCGCAGGAACGGCACCGATAATAAAGCCCCAACGCCAACCATTATCCGACGTCGCGACAACAAAGTAGCCAATAAGGGCAGCCATGATCCATCCGAGAGCCCAGAAAGCCTCAAGCCATACGATCACCCGCCCGCGAATCTTCTTTGGTGAAAATTCAGATACGAGCGTGGAAGCAACCGGAAGTTCAGCACCTAACCCGAGTCCCACAATAAAGCGGAACACAAGCAGGACGGCTACGGATCCGGCCAGCGCAGATGCGCCAGTTGCGAGTCCGTAAACGAGGAGGGTTAATGCGAAAACGGAACGACGTCCGATTTTGTCTGCGAGCAATCCGCCTAGGGACGCACCAATTGCCATACCAACGAAGCCGATCGAAATAATCCACGACTTTTGGGTGTTGTCCAAACCCCATTCTTGAGCAAGCGCGGCAATAATGAATGAAATGAGACCAACGTCCATTGCGTCGAGTGCCCAGCCCACTCCGGATGTACCGAGCAATTTGCCAAGTTTTTTCGTAAATGGGAGTCGTTCAAGACGTTCAGAGCGCGACAAGTTCATCATAGTTACCTCGAGTATGCGTGGAGACGGATCGAATCACGTTATTAGCATGGTACTCCTTGTCGGAACAGTGAGAAACCCGAACAGCACGCGCTGTTCGGGTTTCTTAGGGTTTGGGATTATCTACCGTTTACTTAGGCAGGCTGTGGTCTCCGCCCTTCATCTGATCAATTGCATGCTCGAGCAGTGGCAAGAGGACCTCTAGAGCATCCTTGACACCGTCAACAGACCCTGGAGCGTTGACGATAAGCGTACGATGCTTGCCTGCTACGAGAACACCTGCTCGGCCGCGGGACAACATCGCGCCCGGAATGCCCTTCTGAATGCCCTTGGCACGGATAGCCTCCATGATGCCTGGAATATCGAAGCGAAGCAGTGGATCCATTGCGCGTGCTGTGTAGTCACGCGGAGAGATGCCCGTGCCGCCGGTGGTAAGAACCAGATCAATACCGTCGTAAGCGAGAGTCTGAACCGTTTCGGAAATATCCCGAACGTCGTCGGAGACTACGGCTGTTTCAAGAACCTGCACGCCTGCCTCTTCCAAGATTTTCTTGGCGGTGGGGCCTGCAATATCTTCGTACTCGCCATTGGTGGCTCGGTCAGAAATTGTGATAACACTTGCTGTGATGTTCATATCCTGATTCTACGCGATTACTAATTAAAGTTACGAAGAGCCCAGCAATTGGTAACTGGATACTAAAATCGATCACGGATGAGGTTTTGATTAGGTTGTTCGGTTCGGTCCGCGCTGCTGTTTATACGTTAGCGAGGGCTTCTTCGACACCAGCGACGAGTTCTTTCCAGCTAACGATGAACTTTTCGACGCCTTCGTCTTCAAGCACCGTGAAAACGTCAGCGAAATCGACACCAGCTGCAGCGGCGTCATCCATCACTTGCTGAGCATCAGCATAGTTGGGGCGGATGGTGTCACCCTTGGTTACGCCATGATCCGCGTAGGCGGCCATCGTGGCACCGGGCATGGTGTTGACGCATGGCTTAGCAACTAGTTCAGCAACATATAAGGTGTCCGGGTAAGCCGGATTTTTCACACCAGTCGATGCCCACAGCGGGCGTTGCAGATTAGCACCCTGTGCTTTCAGCGCCGCAAAACGCTGTGAGCTAAACACTTCTTCGTATGCTTGGAAAGCAAGCCGAGCGTTAGCAACAGCGGCCTTGCCCTTGAGTGCTACGGCGTCGCCCCCGATTTTGTCTAGACGATTGTCGACTTCAGTGTCGACGCGGCTGACGAAGAAGGAAGCCACTGAGTGGATCTTCGACAAATCTTTGCCAGCAGCAGCGGCGTCTTCTAAGCCAGCCAGGTAGGCATCCATGACTTCACGGTAGCGTTCGAGACTGAAAATCAAGGTGACATTAACCGAGACGCCGGCGGCAATCGTTTCGCGGATCGCAGGCAGACCTTCCTTGGTAGCTGGAATTTTAATCAGGACATTGTCTTCGCCAACCAGGTCGTAAAGCACCTTTGCTTGCGTGACCGTTTCGTCAGTGTCGTATGCAAGCGTTGGCGCAACCTCAATCGAAACCCGCCCGTCATACCCTGCGCTTTGTGCATAGACGTCACCGAATACTGTGCAGGCGTCCTTCACATCGCGGCTCATCAACTGGCGGATCGTCTCGTCGACATCTGCACCCTCAGCTTTGAGTTCGCGGAGTTTGTCTCCATAGACGGACATGTCTTTGAATGCGGCGGCAAAAATCGTCGGGTTAGTGGTGACACCGGTGACTGAACTTTCCGCGATCAGATTGGCGAGTTCGCCGGAATCGATCTTCTGACGGGAAAGGTCATCGAGCCAAATTGAGACTCCTGCATCGTGTAAGGCTTTAAGATTCTCGTTCATACAGCTGTCTCCTTATAGCTGATTACGCACGTTGGCTAAGGCCGACGGCGTTGTCGATATCCGAAAGAGTTGTACATTCGGGATTGTGCAGCTCCCGGTGTTAATTCTTCCAGAGCCAGCAACCTCATGTCATGAATACGGATGCGGTAGCGGGTTTTAAGACGGATTTCTCTGGCGCAACGCATCTGGGCTTGAATTGGAGTAGCAACATAGAAAGCAGGCACACTGATGGACGTAACTCTTGTGGTGTTGACCGACGATGATCGTGAACAGTTCATTCGCTACATGCAACGCGCTTTTAAATATGGAGCCCTAGAAGAATTCGGGGTTCGTAACCCGCATGTGGATGCTCAGGGTGAAACTATTTCGCGCTCCCGCGTCGAAAACGCAATTAACCGCCCGGACAGTGACACCTACTGGATTATGGCAGGCGGCGAGAAAGTCGGCGGTATTATCCTCAATATTGACCGCGTCACCGGCCACAATCATCTCGACAAGATGTTTACCATTCCCGATGCACAAAGCAAAGGTATTGGCTTAAAAGCGTGGCAAGCAGTCGAAGCTCGCTACCCGGATACGAAAACGTGGGAAACGATCACGCCCTATTTTGAAACGCGAAACATCCACTTCTATATCAACAAGTGTGGCTTCCACGCGGTTGAGTTTTTCAACGAGCACCATCGTCCCGCGCAATCCAATGACGCTGACTATGTGTCCGATCCGAATGATCTCTTGCGCTTCGTGAAAGTGATGGAGCCGGGGGCTTAATTGGCGAGCATTTGGGCGATTTCTGCAGAACTTGGAGCGTAGGCGCCTTTACGAGTCACAGTTAACGACGCCGTTGCAATAGCGTTTGCGAGCACTGCGTGGGCAATATCGGGGGAGAGCTCGGTGAGCCGATGGCGACGTTGCGTTCCGTCAGAGTCGGCCAACCCGATATAGCCTTTTTGCCAGAGGATAGCGAGCATTCCGGCCATAAAAGAATCTCCAGCGCCTACCGTGTCAACAACTGTGACATCAAGCGAAGGAGCATATATCGGATTGTCCCATTCTTTACCCAAGAGCATGGCTCCATTTTTACCAAGAGTAGCCACCGCGAGAGATGCTCCCATATCCAGCCATTCCCGCAGCACGGATTCCACCGGGCGTTCAGGGCAGATCCACGCAATATCGTCATCTGACGCCTTGACAATATCGCATACGTTAATGCGCTCGCGAATAATGTTGCGGGCGGTTTCTGGTTCGCCCATTTTGGAGGGGCGGACATTAATATCGTATGAAACGCTTACATCGTAAGCATGCGCGGCCTGAATAAGGGCGAGTGCTTTTGGGCCGCTAGGTTCAAGAAATGCCCCGAGCGAACCGATATGAACATGGGAGAAATTCCGAATATTGATGTCGGGCAAGTCATCGTAGCGTTCGAAAACATAGGAGGCTTTGGCTTCCGCGTCCAGCGTGACGTAGGCGATTGTCGAATGTGGTGCACCATCAGAGCCAGGCGCAATTTGCACCCCGACGTCGTCAAGTTTGGCCCGTATTAGCTGCCCGGCAGTGTCCGTGGCACAAAAAGAAGTAGCCAGCGTTGTCGGAATATCTTGCCGTGCAGTGCCGACCGCAACGTTGAGCACTGAGCCGCCCACCCGCCACGTCGTTTCTCCGTCTGGTCCTGAAAACGAATCTACTGAGGCGCCACCTGCACACAGTAATCTCAAACCGCTATTACTCTTTACACCCATAAGCGAATTTTAGCCCGATAAACCATGGTGGGCGCGTGAATTATTCACACGCCCACCGGTGGCTGCCGTTTTTCTGGAGGACTAAAGACACGGCAGGCTCAAGGTAGTTAAGGAATTAATAGCATTTTAATGGCGACTAAGTGTTGTGGAGTCGGGTTGCCTATTGTTGCATTTATCTGGCAGGATGTTAGCTTATTTCTTCGCTATACAAAATGGCGGATTTTCACAATAGATATTGTTGAAAATCCGCCATTTTGGTCTATTGCCACAGGCCCTTAGGCTTTGATTGAACGAGCGGTACTCAACCTGCTCGTTGCGCATTAATTAAAACGCTGGAATAATCTCACCGTTCGGGTAGGACTCGCGAATGAAATCGGCGACTTCCGGGCTGTGGAGCAGCTCTTCGAGGATAGCGATAGCTTCTGCCTTATCCGAATTCTTGTTCCATGCCAAGATATTGCCGTACGGGTTGCCTTCGCCGTCCTCAATAGCGATCGCATCGGTTGCCGGGTTCAGGCCATGCTCAAGTGCGAAGTTACCGTTAATAACTGCGATATCCGCATCTGGGAGTTGCACCGGCAGAACAGCTGCTTCTGCTTCCATGAACTGTAGGTTCTTTGGATTGTCAACGACGTCGTAGATGGTTGGATTATCGACGTCAGCAAGCTTGATGAGGCCTTCATCTTCGAGCAGTTGTAGTGCGCGTGCTTGGTTGGAAGGATCATTAACGACTAGCACGATACCGCCATCAGCCAGATCGGCGAGGTCATCAATCTTCTGTGAGTACACACCGTAAGGCTCAATCTGGACGCCTTCGCCGTGCTCAAATTCGTAGCCCTTCTCGTCTACTTCAGCTTCCCAGTAGGGCAGGTGCTGGAAGAAGTTCGCATCCAGTTCGCCTTCCGAGAGCGCTACGTTGGGCTGGACGTAATCGGTGTATTCAATAATCTCGAGCTGGATACCGGCGTCTTCAGCTAGGTTTTCGTTAATAAAATTGAGAATATCGGCGTGCGGTACTGGAGAAGCACCGACCTTCAGAACAACGACGTCACCTGAATCAGCACTATCGGCGTCCTTCTTATCCGTATCCGAAGAACACGCAGTAAGCGCGAGTAGGGTAGCTGCTGCAACCGCAGCAAATTTTGTCAGCTTTGCCATTTCATTCCTTTTCGATAGGTCTTAGGGCACATGTTTATGGGAAGTATGCCACGAAAATATATGATTTGAGAATTTGGTTCATGTGTTGGGCGGAAGCGTCACCACATTCGTGCCCACACAGTGGTGAAAAGAGGTGCTAAGACCTGTGTTTCCCGGTTAGTAGCGCCTTAGCGGTGATCTACCAACCGGCTGAGCATATCGCCAATCCACTGGATAATGAACACCATAATAAGGATAACTACAGTGGTAATAACGACGACGTCGAAGTTATTACGCTGGTACCCATGGTTAATAGCTAGGGCACCGAGGCCACCAGCTCCCAGCGAACCGCCCATAGCAGCATAGCCAATAATCGTAATGGTTAAAATCGTGATCGACTGGACGATAGAGGGCAGAGCTTCGCGTACGAGCACCCCGGCCATAATCGCTACATTGGACGCCCCTGCCATTTGGGCGGCCTCAACCTTGCCCGGCGATACTGCCAAAACGTTCGACTCGACCATCCGTGCAAAATACGGCACGGCAGAAACCGTGAGGGCAATTGCGAATGCCTTCCAGCCGATAGCTGAAAGCCATGACACGTCAATAGCGCGGATCGCATACAGCACGATTACTGCCAAAATAATAAAAGGAATGGCCCTGCCGGTATTAACCAATAGACCAAGAACCCGATTAACCATGCGGTTTTGCGCGATCCCGCCCTTGCGAGTTTCAGCAAGGATAACCCCGAGCGGTACGCCGAAAACCACGGTTGCCAAGGTGGAGGCAAAAACCATGTAGAGCGTGTCGATGGTCGCCTTGAGTAAGTCTTGCTGAATCACTGGACGGTTAAACCACGTTTGGTCATCGGCCATGGGTAACGCACTGGCGATATGTGCAACGTCCATACTCAGCACGTCAAAAGCAGTGAAAAAGCCAATCATGCCACGCGCACCTCCGCATGCAAGCCTTGGTCGCGCAAAGTCGCACTAATGTTGGTGGCTGTATTGGGTGCAACAGTCAGTGCAAGACGACCGATTTGGATCTCTCCGATGGTTTCAAAGACGCCGGCAGCAATATCCGCGCCGAGCTCGGCAACTTGGGTCATTACCCGAGAACCGGTGGGCTCACCAGGCCGCGAGGTGAAGTACAGGTCAACTACACCTTGATTGCCGATTGTGGCTAGATCAATTTCGGGAAGCGGGATGAGCTTACGGGCGAGTGCTGAGGTAGGGGTGGTAATAATATCAGTGAGCTTTCCGGTTTCTACGATTTTGCCTTGATCAAGCAACGTCGCTGAGTCACAGATTTTGCGTACGACGGACATTTCGTGGGTAATAACAATAACGGTGACGCCGGTGCGGTCCCGTACATCTTTGAGAAGATCGAGGATTGAATCGGTGGTTTCCATATCAAGCGCGGACGTCGGCTCATCAGCTAAGAGAACTGCCGGATCAGCTGCTAACGCTCGAGCAATCCCGACGCGTTGACGTTGTCCACCTGAGAGCTGCGAAGGATATGAGTTGCCGCGGTCTGCCAGCCCGACAAGATCAAGGAGCCGTTGCACTTTTTCGGTGCGTTGGGCTTTACTAATCTTGGCCACTTTTAAAGGGTAGGCAATGTTTTCAAAGGCGGTTCGTGCTTCAAAAAGATTTGCTCCCTGAAAAACCATTCCGATGCGTCGCCGGGCAGCACGCAGTGCATTTCCTTGGAGCTGGGTTAGATCTTCACCATCGACCAGAATATGGCCTTCGGTGGGTTGCTCTAATGCGGTTAAACACCGAATAAGCGTGGATTTTCCAGCACCAGATTCACCGACAATTCCGTGAATTGTGCCTTCACTAATTGATAATGAAAGATCGTCAAGCGCGACGACCGGATCTTGCCCTTTACGTGGGTAGATCTTCGAGACGTCCTTCAGCTCGATCATAAATCCTCCATCGTTCTCGGCCTTAGCACCCGTCTAACGGGTTGCTGCAGCTTCGTTGAGCCGAGTCTCTCAGCTGCTCGTGATGAACACTAATAGGATGCCCGCTAAACCCATAAAACTCAACTTAACTATAGCCGAATCAAAAAAGTGTCTGAGGCGTCATAAATAATAACTATATGACAGTGATTATTACCGATGCGTTCTTAAAATATCCCAGTTGCGGGCGGGATAGGCTACGCCATGAATTGGGATGCTACTTTGCACGCCCGCTTCAACCGGGCACGCTAGAACTATTCATCCCGCTTATTGATAGTGGGTAGGCGAGTACGATTAGCAGTGTGCGGCAGCAATCGCGAGCTTAAGCGCCTTTTGGAACTGGTTTTCGCGTTCCTCGGACGTCATATCGGTGGCCGGCGCCAAAAGATGATCTGAAATAGTCATAATCGCTAGGCCCTGCTTGCCGTATTTTGCTGCAAGCCCATAAATAATGCCGGCTTCCATCTCCACACCCAGCGTGCCCACTGCCGCAAGGGCTTCATCGACTTCCCGAGGGACTCCATAAAATCGATCTCGGGAGACAACCGGGCCCACAAAAACCTCTGGATCATTACCGGCAGCATCGGCGGCTGCGCGTACGAGCTCATAGGAGGCAATCGCTGAAAAATGTGTTTCGGGCGTGAGATAACTGTTCATCACGCCTTCGTAGTGAGCCCCATTGGCAATAACGACGTCACCGATTTTTACATCAGTCGATAAGCCACCAGCAGTACCCACTCGAATAATTCGTTCCACCCCGTAGTACATGAAAAGCTCATTAACGTAAATCGCGGTGGAGGGCTGTCCCATACCGGAGGCCATAATAGATAGCGGTTTACCAGCTACTTCACCTGTAAACGCCATAATGCCGCGGACTTCGGAGACCAGTTTGGCATCGGGCATAAGCTGTTCAGCCATGCGCTGTGCTCGTCGCGGGTCTCCGGGCATGATCACGGCAGGCGCGAAATCTCCCGGTTCAGCAGCGATATGTGGGGTTGCCATGTATCTCTCCTGTTATTCTTCAGTCTCGCCGGTGTTCGCTTGAGCATTACGCTTATTGCGGCGGTTAGCTTTTTTATTTGCGCGGGCAATCTTCGGCGGTTCATGCTGGGCGATGTTTTTATTGAAATTCTCCCAGTATGCTTCGCGGAATTCTGCGAATTCTCGCGGCGGTCCGCCTGGACGGTCCTCCATGGTGTCCAGATACGGGTACAGATCGTGACCACGCAGATACAGTACTGCGACATTAATAGCTGCCACAATTGGGACCATGAATAGTGCACCAACGATTCCAGCCACACCCGCGCCTGCAGTCACGACGAGCACGATAGCTAAAGGATGCATATTCAGCGCATTTCCTTGGAGGACTGGCTGTAGCAGGTTGCCTTCAATTTGTTGAACCAGAACAATACCGAACAGCATGAGCAAGGCCATTACCCACGACTGGGTATTTACTAAGACGACAATAACCGCGATAAATCCGGAAAGGAATGCGCCCACAATCGGGATGAAGGCCGCGAGGAAAACAATAACGCCAATGGGGAAAGCCAATAGCAGTGGAGTCTTCAACAGGACAGCGATAATAACGATGCCGATAGCGTCAACTAGCGCCACAATGGCTTGGGTACGGGTGTAGTTTCCGATGGTCATCCACATGCGGATACCGGCTTCATTAGCCTTGGTCTGCTTGTGAGCAGGGAACAAGCGCACGAACCATTGCCATAGACGGCGGCCATCTTTGAGGAAGAAAAATAGTGAGAACAAGGTGATGACAAAACCGGTGAGGAAAGAAGTGAGCGACGAACCCACGGTCACCACTCCACCAAAGATTTGCATCGTGTTTTTCGCCAAGGTGGCTTGCAAGGTTGCCCACGCATCATCAAGCTGGGAACCAGCATCTGGAAAATTAATAGTTACCCATTCCACGATGCTATTAATTCCAGCGTTGAATTGATCGGATAGCTCCCAAAAGCCGGCGACGATTCCCAAGCCGGATCCCCAGATAAGCAGTCCAACGAAAAGTACTAATCCGAGGACGCCGGTAGCGGCAGCTGCGGCCGAGGGGAAATGTGCTCGTTTGCGCAGCCATGACGTCATCGGCTCGATAACTACTGCGATAAGGAGTGCGATAAACAGGGAAATAAGGATTTGTGAAATCTGTAATCCGACCCAGGCGATGCCGGTTAGTACTACAACGATCGCGATGATTCGCCACGACCATGCGCCGGCGGTTTGCAACGGCATAGGAATAGTCGGTTCGGATTTTAGTGCGGAATCGTGCATATCTTGTTCCGGCGTCGTTTTTACACTCGTTGACGCTGATTCTGCGGGTGATGGATTCGTCATGGGAGTCCTTATTGTTGACCAAGGAGTACGGATAACCGACACTGAAGCGCGGGTAACCGAACCTAGAGCGCGGGTAACCAGCTCCTTCAAAATTATAATGGACAGCTTGATATCTACAGAATTTATAGTGTCTTTTCCCAGTGGTGGACTGCTCCCCGTAAATAAAGCCGAGGGGGGATTGGGGGCTAGCATAACTGCTGTAGAATGAGTGTGTGAAGTGGTTTCGAGCTGGACTCATTAGAGCTTCGGCGTAGAGAAAGGAAGCGCATTATGACGCAACCAGCAAATGACAGCAACGCATATCAGTCTGATGGCGCACAAGGCTATCAAGGCTATGGAGCTCCACAAGGGGCATCACAGCAGGGATACCAGGGTTATGGTTCCCCGCAAGGCGCACCACAGGGCTACCAAGGCTATGGAGCTCCGATGGGTGCATCACAGCAGCCCTCAGGCATCGCTGGCTTATTCTCGATGAACTTTAATACGCGATTCACCCAGCCGCTTGCCAAGCTTATTATGCTTTTCGCGATCATACTTGCCGCAGCATGGGTCGTTGATTCGGTCTGGTCGCTCATTGTCATGCTTGATGCTGATTTCTTGGGCGGATTCATGGGCTTTATGTCATGGCTGTGGGACTTTGTTATCGCTCTGAGTATGTCCGCGCTTCTGCTCGGTGCTACCCGGGTATTCCTTGAGTATTTCGTGAAAAACGATCAGGGTAGTGATAAGTAAAGGCGCGTAGATAGCTACCGCTAGTTTTCTACTATTTATCACGAAGGCGGCGCAAGATTTGTCTTGCGCCGCCTTGTGGTTCCACCAGTTGTAGTTCCACGCGCGTCCGCTATGCTATTGCCTGCTATGGAGACCGTATAGTCTGCCCGGACATTACTTACCTAGAAAAAGATTATTGATGAAAACTTATTCACTGATTGCTTTTGATCTTGATGACACGTTAGCGCCTTCTAAATCAGCCCTACCTGAACCAATGGCTGTAGCTTTACGCCGACTATTAGACGTAGCTGAAGTCTGTGTGATCTCTGGCGGGAAAACCGACCAGTTCTACACTCAATTATTAAATAATCTTGATGCCACACCGGACCAGTTGGCGCGGCTCCATTTAATGCCCACCTGCGGTACTCGGTATTTGCGTCATCGGGACGGACAGTGGCAACCGCTTTATGTGCGTGACCTTACCGACGACGAGCGGGCTGAAGCGAAGCGGGTGTTGGAAGAAGAAGCTCGCAGGCTGGGGCTGTGGGAAGAAGATCCGTGGGGTCCAATTTTAGAAGATCGTGGTTCTCAAATTACGTTTTCCGCGCTCGGTCAGCAAGCCCCGCTAGCGGCAAAGAAAGCGTGGGATCCAGACGGAACCAAAAAAGAAACCTTGCGTGCCGCAGTTGCGCCGCTCTTGCCGCACCTTGAAGTGCGTTCCGGGGGTTCAACGTCCATTGACGTGACACAAAAGGGTGTCGATAAAGCATATGGGATTGCCGAACTGAGTGAACACACCGGAATTCCCATTTCCGATATGGCTTTTGTCGGAGATCGCCTTGATGAGGGCGGGAATGATTATCCGGTGCTCCGACTCGGGATAGACGCTTTTCCGGTCGCCGACTGGAAAGAAACAGTTACCCTAATCGACGATTACCTTGCGCATAGGGCGTAATGTTGAAGTGTAGTCATTAGATGGAGAACACCCGGCATGGAATCTGAGCGCCCCGAAGAATTATCTGAAGTTGAGCAGCTATCTGAAGCTGAGCTGGACCGCCGCATCGCACGTTACGCTGCGCTTCCAACCGACGAACAACGCCGGGGCGGTGCGCCGCGCGAGCTTGCGTTCGTTATGACAATCACCGGTTTGGTTGGCATGTTCGCCTCGCTCATGCTGATCATGAGCGAAAAAGAACGGCTATCTGATCCGAGTGCACACTTGTTGTGCGATATTAACCCGTTGTTAGGTTGCGGCACGTGGATAGGCGCATGGCAAAACGAAGTCTTTTTCGGAGTTTCTAACTCGGTTCTCGGATTGGCTTTCTTCGCCGGTATCACGGGCCTTGGCTTAGTACTACTAGCACGCGGACGATTCGATTTTTGGCTGTGGAAACTGGCAACCCTCGGCGCCAGCCTCGGCATTATGTGGATAGTCTGGTTTGGATATCAGTCTTATGTAGTAGAAGGTTCGCTCTGCCCGTATTGTGTGGTGACATGGCTGGCCACTATTCCGCTTTTTGTGCACTTACTGGCTCGTACTATGCAAGCTGGTGCATGGGGGAGCGGTGCTGAAAAAGCGGGTTCGGCACTGGTGCGAAACCGCTGGATTATTATCGTTTTGGTTTACGTCGTCTTGGTGGCGTTTACCGTTATCTGGTTTTGGGATAAGTGGGCGTTAGTTTTCTAGCTTATCCATGTGTGCCGGAACAAATTCGCCATAGCCGCTTTCGACCAGGGCCGCACGGAGCTTTTCCATTGCCTCATCTAATTCAGCGCCAGGAGCTAATTTGGCGTTACTAAACTTAGCGGCGTCTTCCGATTCTGCCGGGATCACATGAATATGGGTGTGTGGCACCTCGAACCCGAGGATAGACACAATTGCTCGCGGCACATCAAAAGCTAATTCTTGAGCACGCCCAATAATCTGGGACACTTTCATCGCGTGCGCAAAAACTTCCGGATCGACGTCGGAATACTTATTGACCTGCGCTCGGGGAATCACCATGACATGCCCAGGGCGGGTGGGCTCGATGGTTGCCATAACAACTACCGACTGATCTGCCCAGACGAAACGTCCAGGAATCTCACCGTTTATGATTTTCGTAAAAACACTAGCCATAAGGTTAACTTTAATGCTTGATACGTCTTGTGTCTCACATCGGACGGTCCGGTAGTTGGTTCAAAGCCTGCGATACCATAGAAAAATACTGACAAAGTGGAGGAGAATCATGACGAATCCGGCACCGGAGGCTACTTTCGCGCATCGCTACACAGCTGAACTTGCGAACGCTATTGAAGCAAAATGGCAAGACCGTTGGGATGCAGAAGAAACCTTTAATGCTCCTAATCCGGCGGGCGCACTTGCTGATGATGGTACGGTTCCGGCCGAGACTTACTACCTACTTGATATGTTCCCGTATCCTTCGGGTAAAGGTTTGCACGTGGGCCATCCGCTCGGCTTTATTGCGACGGATTGTTTAGCACGCTACCACCGTATGCAGGGCAAGAATGTGCTGTACACGATGGGCTACGATTCCTTTGGCCTGCCCGCAGAACAGTACGCGGTTCAAACCGGTCAGCATCCTCGTGTAACGACGGAAGAAAACATTGCCAATATGGCACGTCAGCTTCGCAAGCTGGGCATGTCGCACGAAAAGCGACGGGTTATTGCCACCACGGATACCCCGTATGTGCGCTGGACCCAGTGGATTTTTTCGCAGATTTACAATTCGTGGTACGACGACGCCGCACCGGGCCGCGAAGCAGGCGTCACCGGTCGCGCACGTCCGATTAGCGAACTTATCGCAGGCTATGCAGACGGCTCAATCCCTACTCCGGACGGTACCCCATGGGCACAGATGAGCGCTGAAGCACAGCGGGAAGCAGTTGATTCACGCCGGTTAGCCTATATTGCTCATGCTCCAGTGAACTGGTGTCCGGGATTGGGAACAGTACTTGCGAATGAAGAAGTGACGGCTGAAGGTCGTTCAGAACGCGGCAATTATCCGGTGTTTAAGCGCAACCTGCGTCAGTGGATGATGCGCATTACTGCTTATTCGGATCGCTTGGTTACGGACCTCGACAAGGTTGATTGGCCGGAGAAGGTCCGGCTTATGCAACGTAACTGGATCGGCAAATCCTATGGTGCGAATGTTGATTTTATTGCACACGCTGCGAACGGCGACCATACGCTAACCGTGTTCACCACCCGCCCAGATACCTTGTTTGGTGCCACGTTTATGGTGGTTTCTCCAGAACATCCGATGCTCGCCGTCGACGAATTACCTGTTGCCTGGCCGGAAGGCACGGATGCGGCGTGGACTGGTGGAGCTACGGATCCGCGAACCGCAGTTAAGGAATACCAGATTGCTGCATCGCGAAAGTCCGATCAGGATCGGGCTGATGTAGAAAAGGAAAAGACGGGCGTTTTTACCGGTATTTTTGCAACTAATCCGGTTAATAACACGCAGATTCCGGTGTTCACTGCAGACTACGTCATGATGGGCTACGGTACCGGCGCGATTATGGCCGTACCGTCCGGTGACCAACGCGACTTTGAGTTTGCGACGAAGTACAACCTCGAGATTATTCCAACCATTCAAACCCCGGAAGATTTCGATGGCGAATCGGCATGGACTGAAGACGGGCTGATTATTAACTCCTCCAACGAGGAAATCTCCCTCGACGGAATGAATAAAGACGAGGGCAAAGCTGCGATTACCGCATGGATGGAAAAGAAGGGGATTGGCCAAGAAGCCATCACCTACCGTCTGCGCGATTGGCTTTTCTCCCGTCAGCGTTACTGGGGTGAGCCCTTCCCGATTGTCTATGACGAAGACGGTGTTGCGCATTCGTTGCCGGATTCGATGCTTCCGGTAGAACTTCCGGACACTCCGGATTACACCCCGCGCGCTTTTGATCCAGAAGACGCCGAATCTAACCCGGAGCCGCCGCTGGGACGCCTTGACGAGTGGGTTAACGTCGAACTTGACCTTGGCGATGGACTGAAGAAGTATACTCGGGAAACCAATACGATGCCTAACTGGGCAGGATCATGCTGGTACGAGCTGCGCTACATCGACCCGGTTGATTCTGAACATTTCGTTCACCCAGACAACGAAAAATACTGGATGGGACCAACCGAAGGAAAACCGGCCGGCGGTACCGACCTGTACATTGGCGGGGTGGAACATGCTGTTCTCCACCTGCTCTATGCCCGTTTCTGGCACAAGGTACTTTTCGATCTGGGATACCTGTCATCTTCGGAACCATTCCATAAGCTGTTTAACCAAGGCTATGTGCAGGCGTACGCATACACTGACTCGCGCGGCCAATACGTGCCGGCAGACGAAGTCGTTGAAGTCGCTGCCGCGGACGGCTCGGGCGAAGTAACTTACGAGTGGAACGGCGAAAAGGTCAACCGGGAATACGGCAAGATGGGTAAGTCCCTGAAGAATATTGTCACCCCGGATGAAATGGCCGAACTGTACGGAGCAGACACCTTCCGTTTGTATGAAATGTCCATGGGCCCACTGGACGCCGATCGTCCGTGGGAAACCCGCGCTGTTGTCGGTTCCCAGCGTTTCCTGCAGCGTTTGTGGCGCAATATTGTTGATGAAACAACCGGCGAACTCGTCGTCGTCGATGAGGAAACCGATCTAGAAACTGCGAAACTGCTGGCCCGGACGATTGTGGACGTGCGCGCAGAATTCGAGTCTATGCGCATTAATACCGCGATTGCCAAGATGATTGTGCTCAATAATCATTTAACCGGCAAGAAGGTTACTCGCGAGGTTGCTGAACAGCTTGTACTGATGGTCTCCCCGGTAGCTCCGCATGTTGCAGAAGAACTTTGGGAACGTTTAGGCCACACTACGTCGCTAGCTCGTGAGCCTTTCCCAACTGTTACCGATGAATCTCTTCTCGTGGAAGATGCGGTCACCTGCGTCGTTCAAGTACGCGGGAAAGTTCGCGATCGTCTCGAGGTATCCCCGGATATTTCGGATGCCGATCTGGAAGCGGCTGCTTTGGCTTCCGAGCGTGTACAGCAATTCCTTGATGGGGCACCGCGTAAGGTGATTGTGCGCGCACCAAATCTTGTCAATATTGTGCCCTAAACACATTTGAGCACGTGATAGTCAGCCCGGGTTTTGTTTTAAGCCCGGGCTGATTGCTTGCCGTCCACCCTATGAAAACGGGTCAATCCACAGGCAGATAATGAGTAAAGTTATGAGCATTCATTGACGAGGGGGTGGTCATGGCTTTCTCCGATAGCCTGTCAATCGAACAGTACGATTTCGACGGCATGCCGGCGTGGCAACTTATTGCACCTAGTGGAGCTCAAGCAATAATTGCCGAGCGTGGAGCAACCCTTCTGTCATGGGAACCTGTGCCAGGTAAAAATGTTATTGCAGGTTACCAGTCCGCTGAAGAACTGCGTAACGGTGTTGGTTACCGGAGTCAGATAATGGCACCGTGGGCTGGGCGGATCAGCCAGTCCATTTATTCCTTCGGCGGTCGTGATTACGACTTGTCATGGATGAAAAACGGAGCGACGCACGGCCTTGTTGCCGACAAAGATTTTTCGGTCCTTTCTGCCGGTGAAGCTCTGCAAATGAAGCATTCGTTTACCGGAACCACCGGATATCCATGGCCTTTTGATCTCTTCGTCACCTATTCGCTTGGAGCCGGAGCAGACGGCGAAGAACGCCTTGTCCTATGCATGGAAGCCGTTAACACGAATAAGCATCCAATTCCGTTATCTTTAGGATGGCGTCCATATCTGCAGTTCCCAGGGTCCAGTATTTCGAACCTGTCGGTGAGTGTCCCGGCACGTACCCGGATCCTTGTCGACTCGGACATGATCCCGTTGGCCGGGGAAGCAGCATATGGCGGGGTTAAAGCTCCGTTCGAAATTGATTATTTGGGAAGCACCGTACTTGATTCGTCATTCCGAAGCCTGATTCCGAATGCTGATGGGGTAGTCAATACCGTGCTTACCGATCCGGTCACTAATGCTCGGATGGAAATGGTGCAAGAACCTGCTGAGGCGCCATTAGTCCACGTGTATACCGCTGATGGGCTTGAACACGGAGAACGCACAGCAATCGCTTTACAACCCATGTCGCATGTTTCGGATGCTTTTAACCGCCCCGACGCGGCAGGAAGTATCGGACTTGGCGCTGGGCGGAGCAGATCAATCACCGCTACGTTGACGTACGACGCGTAACGCTCACTCGGTTAGCGGCGACGGTTCCCGAATATTCCCCGGGTAATTTCGCGCGCGAGTGTTCGCCCGGCGGTTTTCACCACGGCATCGATCGTTGATTCTCGACGCCTGCGTGCCCGTTCGGCTTCCCTGTCGGCTTCACGTTGGCGGCGTTGGATTTCTTTTTCCGCGGCACGTTTTTCTGCGGCGAGTTGCTTTTCTAGTTCACGGACCAGCCGGTCCTGCTCTTTTGCGGCCTCTTTCGCTCGGGCTTGTTCAGCAATGCGCTTATTGAGTATCTCCATCGCCGATTCTGGATCAATTAGTTTGGAGTAGCGGGATAAGGATACGGAGTTAGCCAGCGCATTAGTAATAGCTTCATCTGACGCTACTCCCATAACCGCCGCTGGGGCCCAGATTCGCGTCGGCGCGACCGGAGTAGGCCGACCTTGAGGGTCGAGGACAGTCACAATTGCTTCCCCAGTCCCGAGTGCTGGGAGAACTTGTTCAAGGTCCAGTTCAGATATCGGGAAAGTCTTGACGGTTTCGCGCAGTGCTTTTGCTTCATTTGGAGTGTGTGCACGTAACGCATGCTGGATTTTAGCTCCGAGCTGGGCGAGTACATCTTCAGGTATATCCTTGGGGCTTTGTGTAATAAAGAAAATACCCACGCCTTTGGAACGAATGAGGCGCACAGTTTGAACAACGAGAGAAAGAAATTCTTCGGATGCTTTATTAAACAGCAGGTGAGCTTCGTCGAAAAAGAAAACTAGTTGAGGTTTGTCTACATCGCCGACTTCGGGCATGGTTTCAAATAGTTCTGCCAACAGCCACATAATAAACGTCGAAAAAAGTGCGGGACGCGATTGCACATCGGGTAGTTCAAGCAAAGAAATAATTCCGCGTCCGTCTGCGTGCTGCCGAATAAACTCGGAAATTTCGAAAGCCGGTTCACCAAAGAAAGCATCAGCACCTTGGGCCTGCAAAACAGCAATCTCGCGTAAAATCACTCCGGCGGTTGCGGGCGCAATTCCACCGATTTGCGTCAGAATCTCCTTACCATCGGCAGAGGCCAGGTAACTGGTGACGGCACGCAAATCGTTCAGATCAATGAGTGCAAGCTGTTCGGAATCTGCCCAATGAAAGATAAGCGATAACGCGGACTCTTGGGTGCTGTTTAACCCCAGAACTTTAGCAAGTAAAATAGGGCCGAAATCGGTAACCGTAGTTCGAATCGGCGTACCGTTACCACGACCACCCAGTGCGTAAAGCTCACACGGGAACGACGCCGGAGCCCAGATTTGTCCTTGAGTAGCAGCTCGTTGTCGTAGCCGTTCTGATTCGGTTCCAGGTTCAAGTAAACCGGTAAGGTCGCCTTTAATATCAGTGAGGAAAACTGGGACACCCTGATTCGACAGCGCCTCAGCAAGCAATTGAACGGTGCGTGTTTTTCCTGTACCAGTGGCTCCTGCTATTAATCCGTGACGGTTAAGCATAGACAAAGGAATATTGACGTCGACGCCGGGTAGTGGAGTGCCGTTGTCAAGGTACGTGCCGATAGTGAAAGCATCGTCAAAGGCATAGCCATGGTGAACGGTACGTGCGTAGCTAGAAATTTCCGGGGTGTGACTGTCAGCAGGAGAGACCATGGATTTATTGTAGGGGACCAGACAGGCGAGTTTGTCCACAGAACGCTTCGTGTCATGTTTATCCACGGATTTCATCGCAGCAAAAACAGCGAGTTGAATATCAGGCACTATTCTCTTTATGGAACATCCCCCACCACGACTATCTGAAACGGCCGCGCGAACTATGCGTTCTCCTCGCGGATACGCCCGGCGTGCGCTAGCAATGGGCGCAGGAGATGATATCGGTGCTTTAACTATGCCTGCACCACGCACCCGAATAGTGCTTTCGGCGGACGCTTTAAAGATTGTCGCAATGGGCTTGATCTTGGCCGCGATTGTTACCATCACTGTCGTCTTTTCTCGGCAACTGATGGCAGTGGAAGCTTACGAGGGCAGTGAACACCCGCCAGCCCAGCCAGTAAGTCCACAGGAGACGGGCGCTAGTGAGGAAACAGGAAACAGTCCGGGCAGTACCGGGCAGGTGGACGCTTCCGGGCAACAAATATTAGCCGGGGGAGAACCGGCAGTGATCGTAGTCCACGTGTCCGGTGCGGTAGTCTCGCCCGGATTAGTGGAAGTTCCGCATCCAGCCCGCGTCAACGACGTCGTCGAAGCAGCCGGCGGATTAAGCGAAGACGCTGATCCAGCGCTTATTAATCTAGCCGCCCATGTTTCCGATGGAGAACACATTCATGTGCCTGCGCACGGCGAGGAGCCTGCTGAGTATGGTGCGACGAGTCAAAGCTCGGGCAGTTCCGGGCTGGTTAATATTAATACCGCTAGTGCCAGCGAGCTGGAAACACTACCGGGTATTGGTCCCGTGACTGCCGAAGCGATTATGACGTGGCGACATGACAACGGGTCTTTTACCAGCGTCGAACAACTGATTGAAGTTAATGGTATTGGGCCAAAAACGCTAGATCAGCTACGTCCCCATGTCACCGTCTAATCCGAATAAAAGTGGGCGGGCGGCAAGATATCCGGCTTGGATTACCTGCCGGGATTGTGTGGGTAATTGCTTCGGTAGCAACCCGCGGCTTTATATGGATGATCCTTGCCGGAGCAATAGTAACCGGAATAGGAATAATGGTCAGCCGGCGTACTTCGGCCAGCTATGCAGGCCTGATTATTATTAGCGGAATTAGCATGGTCACTGCCACTGCAACAACGTGGGCACATGATGAAAGCATGATGCGCGATCCGCTGGTCATCGCTCGCGATCAAGGCCGCTACGTAACTATTAGCGGGGATATCCTCGACTACCCGCAACCCACGAATGACGGTCAGCAACTCAATTCTCGGATAGCTGTTTCGACAATAGAAATAAATGGTCGTCAGTATACATCCGCCGCAAACGTTCGAATTGCCTGGGATCCGGACGAACATGATCTGGGAAACCGTGGTAATACCGTCGTCGTCAGCGGAGTAGTTGAAGAAACATGGGATGGTGACCGCGCCCAGGCACGTATTCATGTGATCGCAGGTCAACAGCTAGCCGAGAATCGTGGAGTACGGGCGTATGCGAATCAGATCCACAGCGAGCTACTGGCGCTAACGAGTAGCAAGGGCGATTCGTGGGCGTTGGTCGCGGGGGTAGTACTTGGAGATGACTCTGGGCTTGACCCGCTAACGGTGTCGAATATGCGCATTCTAGGACTGTCCCACTTGACTGCGGTATCCGGAGCACATGTATCTTTGGTGATCACAGCTGTACTGCTTGCCGTTTCGCGCAGATGGCCGATACTTACCGGATTGGCCACGCTTATTGTGCTGGGTGCTTTGGTCGCGGTTGTTTCTCCGGAACCTTCAGTATTACGCGCAACTATTATGGGACTGTTTGTATGCGGGGCGATAGCGCTCAAACGTCCCAGCATGGCATTTCCGTTGCTGAGCCTTACCGTCATCGGTGTTTCGTTGTTTAGTCCCGCACTGGCGCGCACGGTCGGTTTTCAACTGTCCGTAATGGCAACTGCAGCAATTATATTAGCGGGATATTGGCTGACCGAAAGGCTTTCGCGGTTAATGCCGAACGTGCTGGCCGGGTTACTTGCGATTCCACTGGTTGCTGCGCTCGCGACTTTTCCCTTCCTGCTGGCGATTCAAGACCATGCATCGGTGTGGACTGCGCTGGCAAATGCTCTGGTAGCACCGGTAATTCCGATCCTCACCATGAGTGGACTAGTCGGATCGGTAATTTTGCCATCGCTTCCTACTCTTTCTTATCCTTTCCTGCTGTGTGCGGAGTTGAGCGCGCGCTGGATTGTCACGGTCACCGATGTCTTAATAGGTCTTCCAGGCTCCGGCGTATCGCTGGAAACCGCATTCATGGCGAATAGCGCCGTATTCGTAGCCCTTATTGGGTTAACTGTGCGCCTCTCGAGCCGCGTCTGGATGATTGGCGTGATCGGTATTGGCTTTGTTATTGGGTTGCTTGGCGGATTTCGGATTGGACAGATGCCAAGCGGTCCCGGTAACTGGGAGGTAATTCAATGCGATGTGGGGCAAGGATCGGCGTTACTTGCACGTTCGGGGGATGCTACTGTGCTGGTTGACGTCGGTCACGAGGATGGTGGGATAGCGCAGTGCTTAACGTACGCCGATATTTCGCATATTGACCTCGTTATTATTAGCCACTTCGATGCCGATCATGTGCGGGGGTTGAACGAGGCGCTCAATCACGCGGATATCGACGAAGTATGGTTTTCCGAGAATCCTTATCCACAACATACCTCCGAATGGGCAAAAGATATGCTTGCGCAGGCTGGTATTCCTTGGCAGACGGTCAACCTTGGCGACACTTATTATCTTTCGGGTCCTAGCATTCCTTTCGTTACTGTGCTGGGACCGACATCTGTAACAGGTAGTGCAGATACTACGAATGCGGATTCCCTCGTGGTCCATATTGCTACCGAGACCATTGACACATACGTTCTGGGAGATTCCACGGCTTGGAGACAGACCCAAATCGCGGACTTGCTAGCGAGTGTGGAGGATCCTCGAATGGAGATGGGTGTGCGCTACACTGCTGTTGTTATTGCCCATCATGGTAGTGCCGATCAGTCGGCCCGACTTGCGCACGTACTTGCCCCGGATATTTCTTTAGTTTCGGTGGGCGATAACTCCTACGGTCATCCCACACAGCAAGCTCTCGATATTTGGTATGCGCCACTTGTTAAACGCACTGATCAATGCGGGCATATTGCGTTAACCGCGGATGGTGTTATTGACTCCTGCCCTTAATGTCCGTAGCCCATGGAATAATATGGGCATGGCCAAAGATGAGCTCCCTTTAGCACCGATAGTTTTTATTGATTCTGGCGAACCAGCTCTTGCTGAGCGTGCGGTTGACCAGCTGAAACGGCGTGCTCGGCAGGCAGATCCGGAAACGGATATTACCAGCATCGATCCGACTAGTTATAGTGCGGGCGAACTCGATATGCTCACCACGCCTTCGCTGTTCGGCGAACCGCGGATGATCATTATTGATCAGGTCCAGCAACTTAATACAGCTCTACAAAACGATCTGCTGCGCTATATTTCGGCTCCCGAAGCAGATGTCAACCTCGTTGTGGTGAAGCATAAAGGTACCCGAGGCAAGAAGGTTTATGATGCGTTGAAAACCGCCAAGGTGCCGACTGCCAGTTTTAAAGAAGTCAAGACGGCAGCAGAAAAATCACGGTTGGTGATGAGCGAAGTACGCGCTCATCACCGGCGGATGACGGAGAGCGCAGTGGGTGCACTGATTGATGCCCTCGGCTCTGATATGCGTGAATTACTAGCCGGTACCCGCCAATTATTGGCTGATATTGACGGCACGATCGACAAAGACCATGTCGATACGTATTTTGCGGGCCGGATTGAGGCCAACGGTTTCAACGTGGCTGATGCTGTGATTGCTGGCAATGTGGGCAAAGCGATTGAACTGTCACGCCACGCGATTGCAACGAATGCTTCTCCAGTTGCCATCGTTAGTGCAATTGCAATGCGGCTGCGGACGATGGCCCAAGTAATGGGCGCCCGGTCAAACGCTTTTGATATGAAAATTCCGATGGCACCGTGGGCGGCGGATCGGGCGCGGCGTGATTTGCGCGCGTGGAGCGCTAACGGGTTAGCTTTGGCGATTCGGGCAATTGCGCAGGCGGATGCCGATGTGAAAGGCGCCTCGCGCGATCCTGGTTATGCCCTAGAACGTGGGATTTTAGAAATTGGGCGGGCACGGCGCGTGAAATAACAATCCGCCCGGGGAGTAAGGACTCACCGGGCGGATAGGCTAAGTAGGCGATTGCGCCTGTTACGGCAATATTTATTCTGCGTTTGCCTGACGTGCTCGCCACGCTGAAACGACCATATCGTTCAACGTATGACGCATCTTCCACTCGAGATCGCGGGCGGCTTTATCACCGTTGGCAACAATACGTGCCGGATCACCCGGGCGGCGCGGTGTGATTTCAGCCTTGAAATCAATTCCGGTACCTGTTGAAATTTCGTCCATGATTTCAGCAACCGAGGAACCGTTGCCCGACCCGAGGTTGTAAACGGTTTCGAGGTCACGGCCTTCGTTCATCGCAACAGCGGCAGCTACGTGTGAGTGAGCCAGATCGGATACATGGATGTAATCGCGAATACACGTGCCGTCTTCAGTGGGGTAGTCATCGCCAAAAATCGTCGGAACTTTATTGTCAAGCAGGCGATTAAAAGTAATGGAGAACAACGAATACGGGCTGGCGTCATAAACTTGGTCGCTTCCGGACCCAACAACGTTGAAATAACGCAGGTTCACGTAACGCCAATCTGGATTAGTTTTCGCAACATTAGCTGCCAGCCATTCGCCGATCAACTTTGTTTCTCCATAGGGGCTTTCCGGGTTCGTGGGCGAATCTTCGGTGACCAGATCGACATCAGGCGTGCCATATACGGCTGCCGAGGAAGAGAAGACGTAGTTGTTAACGCCTGCGCGTTGCATAGCTTCGAGCATGGCAACGATTCCAGTGACGTTCTGATCGTAGGTCAGTAGCGGATACTTAACTGACTCGCCCGCATACTTGTAACCTGCCAGACACACAACGCCTTCGCACTTGTGTTCGCGCAAGGTTTTTTCAACCAGCGCCGAATCTTTAATATCTCCCTTGACGAAAGTGACCCCTTCAGGGAGGAAGCTTTCGCGTCCGGTTGATAAATTGTCGTACACAATCGGCTCAATACCGACTTCTTGGAATGCACGAACCACGTGCGAACCGATATATCCAGCACCGCCAGCGATCATCCACGCCATAACGAACCTCCATAACAACAACCGAGAGCTGTAGAATTACAAATTCAATGCTACCACTGGTAACGTTAACACCTTGCGAAAGACGATGATAAACGTGATATTTCGCTGATTAATTGAAAAACGTTGTTTCAGCGGGGATCGAATATGATGAGTCGGCTAAAGTAAACCGTGTAATTTGCTCGAAGTGTAATTTGCTAAAAGACTTACATAGAGGGAGCTCACTAAAGAGTTAGGAGACAAGGTGCGAATTGGTGTACCTAAAGAACCGCGGGAATCGCAGGTTCTGGTTGCCGCGACACCGGATACCGTCGGGAAACTCATCAAGCTCGGCTATGACGTGCTTGTTGAAAGTGGTGCTGGAGCAAATGCCAGCTACCCAGATTCCCAGTACGCGGATGCCGGTGCGCACATCGTCGGACGGGAAGAAGCGTGGAAAGCAGATGTCGTGCTCGCGCTAGACACCCCGCCAGACGCAGAACTAGATTTGATGATGCGTGGAGCAACCCTGATTGCCCGCATGGCGCCGCGGCAGAACCCGCAAACCCTTGACGCACTGGCAGATCGTGGTATTACTGGTCTGGCTATGGATATGGTCCCGCGTATTTCGCGTGCTCAGTCGATGGACGTTTTGTCCTCAATGGCTAATATCGCTGGATACCGGGCTGTTATTGAAGCCGCTTCGAATTTCGGACGTCTTTTCAACGGTCAAGTAACCGCTGCTGGTAAGGTTCCACCGGCAACCGTCTATGTTATCGGCGCAGGGGTCGCTGGTTTGGCTGCTATCGGTACTGCAAATTCGATGGGCGCTATTGTTAACGCCACCGATGTGCGTGCAGAAGTTGCCGAGCAGATTGAGTCGATGGGTGCAAGCTTCGTGGCGATTCCAGCGCCTGCGCAGGAATCAGCGGACGGCTACGCCAAGGAGATGACGGCAGAGCAAGCTGATGCAGCTGCAAAGTTGTACGCAGAGCAGTCAGCTATTTCAGATATCGTGATTACGACGGCGAATATTCCGGGACGTAAAGCACCGATTCTGCTTGACGCGGACGCGGTTGCTGGGATGAAGCCCGGTTCGGTGATCGTCGACATGGCTGCCGCTAACGGTGGTAACTGTGAACTGACCGTGCCTGGTCAAGTCATTACTACGGACAATGGGGTAAAGATCGTCGGTCACGTCGATTACGCTTCATTGCTTCCAGCACAAGCCTCGCAATTGTTCGGCCAGAACGTTGTCAATTTCTTTAAGCTGACGACGCCGGAGAAGGACGGGCAGATCCACCTCGACCTGAGCGATGAGATTGTTCGACAGATGATGGTGGCCAACGACGGCAAGATCATGTTCCCGCCGCCACCAGTGAAAGTCTCGGCTGCTCCGAAGCCGGTTGCAGCTCCGCCGCCGGCACCAGTAGTAGAGGAAAAGCCCAAGTCGTGGCTTGCCAAGCACTGGTGGAAACTGGCAGCGGGAGTGCTCATGGCACTTTTGATCCTCACTGCTCCAGCGGGCATGACATCGCACTTCATTGTGTTTGCCCTCGCAGTGGTGGTTGGCTTCTATGTGATTACCGCGGTAACACACGCTTTGCATACCCCATTGATGTCAGTTACGAACGCGATTTCCGGCATTATCGTGGTGGGTGCTTTGCAGCAAATATCTTCCAGTAATCTCGCGGTACAGATTCTGTCCTTCATTGCGATTGTGGTGGCTTCCATCAATATTTTTGGTGGATTCCTCGTTACCGATCGCATGCTTAAGATGTTCTCAAGGAGCTGATCATGATTAATCAAATAACATCAACAGCTGCTTATACTAGTCTTCCTTTGCCGGTTCGCTTCGAGTCCTTGGCCTCTATCGCTGCCGCCTTACTGTTCATTTTGGCTCTTGCCGGCCTGTCTAAGCAGGTAACCGCCGCCCGTGGCAACAAGCTTGGAATCATCGGCATGACGCTCGCCCTTGTCGCAACGATCTGGGTTACCTTGTGGCTTGCTAGCTTCGGTTCCGGATCGCATATGGCGATTACCGTTGTGCTTTTGGTTGTCGCTATGTCGATCGGTGCGGTTATCGGCATTAATAAAGCACGCAAGGTCGAGATGACCGGCATGCCAGAGCTCATTGCGCTCTTGCACTCCTTTGTTGGTCTAGCCGCAGTATTAGTTGGCTACAACTCGTTTATCCTTACTCCGGGAGCAGACACGCCGGACAATGCATTCCATATGGGTGAAGTGGGCCTTGCCGTTTTCATCGGTGCGGTTACCCTGACCGGTTCGATCGTGGCATACCTGAAGCTCTCAGGGAAGATGAGCGGTCGTCCGTTGACTCTTCCGGGACGAAACTGGCTGAACCTTGCGGCGGTTATTACGTCGGTTGTTCTGATTGTCTGGTTCGCCTACACGCGTAGTCTTGCTACGGGCTTCATCCCGCTGGTGCTTTTGACGATTGTTGCGCTCGCACTTGGCTTCCACCTTGTGGCAGCAATCGGTGGTGGCGATATGCCGGTTGTGGTCTCCATGCTGAACTCGTATTCGGGCTGGGCGGCTGCCATGGCTGGCTTTACTCTCGGTAACGACCTCCTCATTATCACTGGCGCGCTAGTGGGATCTTCAGGTGCTTACCTGTCCTACATTATGTGTGTTGCGATGAACCGCTCGTTCATCTCGGTTATCTTGGGCGGTTTTGGCACCGATGGTGCGGTTTCCGACGCCGATCGGGATTACGGTACGCACACTGAAACCACGGCTGAAGAAGTGGCTCAGCTACTCAAGGACGCTAAGTCGGTTGTTATCAGCCCAGGCTATGGCATGGCTGTTGCTCAAGCACAGTATCCAGTTGCGGATCTGACTGCACGTTTGCGAGCTCACGGTGTTGACGTAAAGTTTGCTATCCACCCGGTCGCAGGACGTCTGCCTGGACACATGAACGTGCTCTTGGCAGAAGCTAAGGTGCCGTACGATATCGTGCTGGAAATGGACGAAATCAACGATGATCTTGGTGACGTTGACGTCGTCCTCGTTATCGGTGCAAACGACACCGTCAACCCAGCCGCAGAAGAACCCGGTTCGCCGATCGCTGGTATGCCAGTGATTAAGGTATGGGAAGCCGGAAAGGTTATTGTTTTCAAGCGCTCGATGGGCAATGCCGGTTACGCAGGTGTACAAAACCCGCTGTTCTTCAATGAGAACACTGACATGCTCCTGGGAGATGCTAAGAATACGGTCGACCAGATTATTTCCGCGTTGTAAAGGCTCTTTACAACAACGGTAGCTAGTGCCGGGGTGAGAAACATTTTTCTCACCCCGGCATTTATTATGAGGGTATGGGCAGGTGTAGCGTTTGGATTCGTGCGGGCTATTTCGGTAGGAAGCATCTTTATGTTGAACAAACCCAACTGGAATCACAATAGTTATTAAGGCGGTAAGATTCCCAATGAATAATGATTATCGTCAATGGATCCAAACTGCATTAGATAATGCCGGTCCGCTACCGATACCTACGAAGCACGTGGAACAGGTTACGATGCCTGACGGCACCTTGGAATTCAAACAACGTTATGGCGTGGGACAGCGGATGCTGCTGGCTCTTTTGATCGTTTTTGGGCTGGTTTTCGTTGTTACTGGGTTTGTGTTGGCGACGAGGAACGTGTGGGCAGGCATCGCAGTGTTGGCGTTTTCGGTTCCACTATTACTAGGAATAATCTGGGCCTTTGTTCGTATCGGTAAAAGCTATGTTCTAGAAACCCGTGATTTTATTGAAGTACAGATGTATCGCAAAGCTGTGCGTATTTACTTTGCCGATGTGGTTAAAGGCTACCCGTGGTATTGGAAGGGAAATCGCTACATTTTGCTCATGGATCACAGTGGCGCCCGGGTGCAAGTTGATACTTCGGCGTTTCAAGCTCCGTTGACGGTTAGAGTAGCAGCCGTGGTACTGGCTTATGAAACAAAGCCACATCGGATGGAAAAGATGATTAAGAATGTCGAGTTCATGGGCAAGCAAACTTTCCCGTCGGATTTCGTACAGTACTTGTATCACATAAATGCGCAGGCACAAGCAGCGAACGGGAATGCTCTTCAATGAGTTCCAATATTCGTATGTGGTTTCAAAACCCGTTCGGCATTGTGCAAACAAATAAGATGCTACGGAGTTCTCATCTCATATACCGGATGAGTGGGGAGTAGTGCCAGACGTTAAACACTGGTCTCTTCATCTTGAATTCTATAATTGCCGCATGCAAGATTATCGATCCTGGATTGAATACGCTTTAAATACGGCTGGCCCAATTGGTCCGCCACGTAAGTACGAAAAGCAGATCCATCTTGATGATGGAACAGTGGTGTATAAACAGACTCGGCGTTTTCTGCAGCGAATTTTTTATCTCTTAATTACACCATTCATTGTGCTGGGGTTGATATTCATCATTGTAGGCTTCATGGAAAGCCCGCTGTTCGGTGTCGGAGCCACAGTGGTCACCGTGTTATTCCTTGGATATCTGTTGTTGGATGCACGTGATTCTTGGGAGTATTACGTTATCGAAACACCAAAATATATCGATATGAAACAAGGCGGCCAGGAATATCGTTGGTATTTCGCCGAGCCTGCTCGCGTCGAAATTGACGACTCGCAACGCTTTCCGGGTTTTACCCTCACCTTTGCGGATCGCTCGAGAATGAAAATACGGACTAAGCATGTTCAGACACCGCGTGCCATCCGCGTCATCGCGGTTATATTAGTGTCACAGGCAAATCCATACGAGGTAAATATGCTGATTTCCCGGATTGAATTCGTTGCCAGAATGGTGTTCTCTGAAGATTTTAAACAGTATTTGCGTTGGGTTAACGCGCAGGCGAATTCGCGGGGAAGTGCCACTATCCAATAGCTGGTGGGAGCTTATTCATCCTTTGTAAGGTAGCCACCAACTGGGGAGCACTGCCATCGCATTCGATTGATGATCTGCTCATGTGCCGACTACCATGTATAGCGGGCGCAACATTGAGTCGCTAGATTTTTAAGACTTCAGATTAACTCAGAGAGAAGCACTTATATGGCCGGAGGTAGGCTCACCGGAGAACACTTCCTCGCAAGAGTGTTTCATGAAGCTGTTGTACAAAATACTGAGACCCGCAGGGCAGTCCAGATCCAGTTACCAGATGGGTCGAGTGCTCTTAAACAACAATATTCGGGGACGAGTAAAGGCGTCGGCGTTACCCTTGGTTTGATCGGGCTGGGTCTGGGCGTATATTCGTTCTGGGAATATACGCAGGATTCAATCTATCCGTTTGGGTTAGGCCTTAGCGCGATAGCTTTTCTGGTGGCTGCAGTGATCCAACTATTCTTGTCTGTGGGCGGGCACTATATTGAATCCGCGCGCATTATTGAGCTAAAGAAGTTTGGCCCACCCAAGCGAATATTAATATCAGAATTACAAAGCGCGCGTGCTCAAAATGTTACAGATGGTAGCAGCCTGACTCTCAGAAGTATTCATGGCGACAAACTCGTTATCGACACCTATGAATTCGATACGCCTGTTGCCGCCCATGCTGCGGCGCTAGTAATGGCAACGAGCACACCCACACAACAGTTCGAAAGGCGTATTGCACATCTTATGGATGTTACCCATGTTAACTTTCAGCGGGAATTCTTAGATTATTTATACGCGACCAATTCATCGGCGCATAACTCAGGGAGCGATAAGAAATGAATTTAGGCGGTTTGATTGGTGAAGCAGTAGCAAATGCTGTTGTTACGTGGACGCAGAATACTCCGCAAGGAGAACAGATACGGCTGTCCGACGGCTCGGTTGCTGTTAAGCAGAAATATTCGAAGTTTGTTCGGATTGGTGCGGTTATCGTTTTCCTCGTCGGTATTTTACTGGCGTTACTTACGATCCCCGCTTTTAACGATGATGTCGTTGGGGGTTTTGTCGTCACTACCGGAGCCGCTATTTGCTTTGGTATGGCAGTGTTTCTGCTCATGCTTTATAAAAGTGGCTACTATATTGAAACTCCCATGTTTGTGGAAGTAAAGACAATGGGCCAGCCCAAGCGGATGTATTTCAACAATGTAGTCAAAGCGACCGCTATGATCCACCAAGGTAGTCGGACAATTACTTTGCGAGATAGTCAGGGTAACAAGCTCAAGATTGATACGAAGAATTTCCGTGCCCCGTTAGCAACCCAAGTTGCTGGCGTCGTTATTGCAACTCAAGTTAAACCCAAGCATTTAAAAGGCCATATTGCGCTCCTTCGCCGAGTATCCGGAATAAAACTGCCAGCGGAGTATGAACAGTATTTGTATTATGTGAACGCCCGGGTACATGGGCAAATGATCGGAGGCGCTGGTTTTCAAGCAAACCAGCAGTTTAGCAATCCTAGTGAGGGCAACGCTTGGCAGAACTAATGCAGACCGTAAGGAACGGACGCGAATCTGGTGCATGTTTTATTGGCGAGTACGGCCACAGCCAGTGCATTTTGTGTCCCGTACTCATGCTTCATATCTAAGATCCAGGTTTTGCGAGCATAAATGGGCTCAGAGTCCCACTTCCAGTTCCCGAAAGCCTACTTTCAGCTCCCCAAACCCCATTTCCAGCTCCCCAAATTAGGGAAAATCGAACTATCCGAAGATAGTCTGCGGATAGTTCGAT
>JAAYWS010000152.1 GCA_012516575.1 Actinomycetaceae bacterium | reverse complement strand
AGCCTCGCGCCACAGGATGGCATTATCAATACTGTACTGATGGCTTTGGGTATCATTCCCCGCGGTGCCGGCATACCTTTCATGGGTAAACCAGAGCTCTTTTACTTAATCATTGCCATTTCCAATGTCTGGAAGAATGTCGGCTGGAATGCCATCATCTATCTGGCGGCGATGACGGGCATAGATCCGGAGTTATATGAAGCGGCCAGTATCGATGGAGCCAGTCGCATACGCCGTATCATGTCGGTTACACTTCCCGGTATTCTTCCCATCATCAAAATTCTTCTGGTACTGAACATAGGACAGTTGATGAACGCTGGGTTTGAGCATGTCTATCTGCTCTCAAATCCGTCCAACATTTCTACCTCTCGAACAATCGAGGTTTATGTATTTAACTACGCTCTGAAAACCGGACGCATGTCCTACGGGACAGCCATTGGTATCTTCAACTCAACGATATCGATTCTGCTGATTCTGATTGCCAATCGAATCTCACGGAGAATCGACGGAGTCGGGATCTTCTGAGGGAAACGATATGACCGTTCAACCAGCAACTCGACCGAAAAAACGCCGCGTTATCAAGACACTGGAAGACTATGTGCTTGATACCGTCATTTACATTGCCCTCGTTTTTTTGTGTATTACCACTATATATCCTTTTTTGAATACACTGGCCTTATCTTTCAACAATGCAATAGATTCTGTGCGGGGTGGTATATATGTGTGGCCCCGCGAATTTACACTGCGAAATTATGAAAAGATCCTGATAGGCAACCCCCTCATCTCGCGGGCGATGTTCATTTCAGCAACACGAGCGGTTCTCGGCAGCCTTACTGCTGTTTTTGCCAACCTCTGTGTCGCATATGTACTGTCCCGGCGTGATTTTGTTCTTCGGAAGGTTCTGACCCCTTTCCTCGTCTTCACGATGTATTTCAGCGGCGGCCTGATTCCGTCTTTTATGCTGATGCGCTCACTGCATTTAATGAATAATTTTCTGGTCTATATCCTTCCAGGTATGGTCGGCGCCTACAATGTCATGGTCATGCGTAGTTTTATCGAGGGCTTGCCGGATGGATTAATCGAGGCAGCCAAAATTGACGGTGCTTCAGAGTACAGGATTCTCTTCAGCATCGTCTGGCCACTTAGTATCCCTGTAGTTGCAACGATCACTCTGTTTGTCGCAGTTGGCCAATGGAATGCCTGGTTCGATACCATGCTCTACTGCTCATCAAAAAAGAGCTTGACTACTTTACAGTTCGAGCTGCAGAAACTCCTGACGTCCGCACAGAACATAGCCGCAACAGATCAGGATGCCGCCCTCGCTACGAGTGATCCGAACCGTGTACCGGTCACTCCGACATCCATTCGAACTGCCATGACTATTATCGCTGTAACACCAATTCTCTTCACCTATCCATTCCTGCAGAAGTACTTCATACAGGGCCTGACGCTTGGCGGTGTAAAGGGCTGAGCTTGCGCTTGTGCTCAGGGGTATATTCTGCAAACTGCGTGAAAAAAGATCGAGGGTTTTACCCTCGATCTCGGTTTTTTGTATCCAAGCTGGAATCTGTTAAATCTCCTCCGAATAAAAATCAGCAACCGGCTCCAATAGCCTGAAAATGTTCCTTAATAACATAATACGCTGGTTTGGGTTTCTCGGCAGAGTCAGTTATACCCCATCCGGTTTCACAGGGGCAATTCGGATAAGAACAGTTAAAGCAGACTTCTGCGTCTTTCCAACTAAAGATAATGGTTCCAGCAATATGCGGATGCTCCAACAGCCTGGACATCAACTCATTGTAAAAAGCAGCTTGTCCTTCAACTGTATGCCTGTACTTCCTGCTTCCGCCAGGCCATTTCCGCAGTAAATGCGGCATGAAACCCAAACAATTAACCGCCCAATCCTCTTCAGGGCTTTCCAAAACTCGAGTAGCCAGCTGGTAGGGCATTCTCTTGATCATGGATAATGGATCAGCAAAAACATCGGCCACTCCTGAAAAACCCAGATCGTTCAGGTATCGGCTGACATCAGTTTCGGTAAAGATCTCACCCACACTGGAAAACCCGAACTCCTGAAGAACAACAGGCAGCTTTGTTGCTTCATACGTAGCATCTACTTCTGCAAGAATATCCTCAGGTTCGCCGTCACTCCAAGTTCCCTTATATGAATCAAGCCCCATATAATCAACGATGCCATGATATGGTTCTATGGCAGATATGAGCGCCAGAACGGTTTCACTGATACCCGCGATATTGTATCCAAGTATGGCTTCCGGATATCCTGCATTCACTCCCTGAAGTCCTGCGATAATAAAGTCTGGAGCTTGCTCAAGGGATAAGGGCACACGAAAATGGAATACATTTAGTTCATTCGTTATTTGAAACCCTGCTGCACCCAATGGTCCCAAATCTGTGGCCAGGAATGTGCAAATACGCTTGACTACCTCGAGGCCTTCTTTTGTCGAAGGATCTACACCATATTGAACAAAAGCTCTGGGATATGGCGTGATGCACATCGATTTAATACCTGCTTCAGAGAAGCGCTTCACCCTATCTCGGAACTTGATATATCTTGGGGTCAGAGTACTCTCCGTCCCTCTCTCAAATGGGAAAGGGATGTCTTCTCTTGACCAGCCAATACTGGCACTCTTAATCAATGCAACTTCGTTTCCTGGATGACATACGCCAGTAATAAACTCACCGCATTTTGGCAAAACATACATTTTTTGATTCCTCTACACAATAGACGCCAGTTTAAAGATATCCCATCACTTGTTGTACTTCAGGACGTTCTCTTTAAAAGCATAGTATGCCGGTTTGGGATTGTTGTGTCCGTCAGTAATACCCCAAGAGCATTCCGATGGGCAGTTCCTCTTGCCGCAGTGCCAACAGATCTCATCGTCACCCCATGAATAGTAGAGAAAACCCATGACATTCGGATAAGTAAGCAACAATCTCACTCCAGTGGCTACATACGCAGCTTGTTCTTCTTCAGTCTGACCTTCTCTCCAGGCATATCGGAAATGACCGCAATCACAAGGCTTGGCTGTTCCTCCAGGATCAGGTTCTCCACCGGTTGATGGGTATCCCCACTCATTGATTAAAACCTGTTTTCCAGTCAGTTCAAACAGATAATCTATGACTTCTACCCAGTCCTGCACTTTCCCCGGAGACCATGAACCAAAATACCCGTCAACGCCTACATAGTCGAACAAGCCATCATTTTCGTGGTAGCAAAGGCGGTAAAGATACAAGGATTCATCGCTCGAATAGTGGGCTGGATTGATGCCTAACAGAGCGGCCGGATTGCCTGCACGCAACCCTTTCGCCTGTGCAACCAGAAAGCGGCCTGCTTGTTCGATGGTCATATCACCCCGGAATTCGACAATGTCCATCTCGTTCGAAACCTGCCAGAGTTCAATGCAATCTTTAGTGTCTTCAGCAAGCTTTTTGGCCGTCTCGAAAGTGATCTCATAGAACAGATCACTATCGAAAGAACCAGTCCACTCGGGAAATGATCGATAAGCCTGTCGTTTTCCAGTTTCATCGTTATAGCGAAAACCTGCAGGTATCGGCGACACACACGCTTGACGCATACCAGCACTTTTTGTCTTTGCGTATAGATTCAGTGCATCAAGATATTCTTTACTGATCTCATCGGCGGAGTTTCCATATGGGAAAACAGAGTTTTGCCGAACCCATTCAATCCCCGCTTCCCGCATTAGATTGTAGTCTGCTTTTCCGCGGGGAGACCATGGGCTTATACCAACAATTCGTTTTGCCATTCCTTTACCCTCTACTCGGAGAGAATTGTCGCTTCGCAGACAAATGAATATTGCCTGCGAAGCGCAAATCATCAGGTAAGTAGCTTGGCGACCATGACGAAATGCTCAGCTATCAAGGATGTCATAAATAGCTTGAGCGTCATCGCTGTTCGCATTTGCGTTGTCGAAATATGTCTGGAAAATCTCATCAACTCTGTATGCATCGAGTCCGCTGATGAGTCTTTCCTGCTCACCAGCAAAATCGGCATCGTCAGCAGCCATGATACATGCGACAAAACCTTGATTCAGATAGTCGCCCAGATTCGTTTCATATGTCTTTAAATCGTCGGGTAGTGAGCCCCAATTAACCATAAGAGATGTTGTATAGGACTCCATACCATCCATATAGACATCCTTCATCGAGTCATGTTCGTAGTATGCAAGGAAGTCCTCATGCGCTGGGGTTAACTGCCTCGCCTCTGCGAGCAAATCTACGGCCTGACCATCACCTGGATCGATCGTTGCGCTTGCATATCCGGTAAATAGGCGGAAAACTCGCGCTCCTGTCTTAAGCATGTTTT
>JAAYWS010000124.1 GCA_012516575.1 Actinomycetaceae bacterium | reverse complement strand
GCTATTTGAAATTAGGGAAAATCGAACTATCCGAAGATAGTCTGCGGATAGTTCGATTTTCCCTAATTTGGGGAACTGAAATGGGGTTTTGAGGAGCTGGAAGTGGGCTTTGGGGCACCGTAAATGGGACTCTAGGCCCATTTCTGGACGCGACATTTACTGGTTCAAACCATGCCCCGACACGAAATGCCTCTTATGCTTTAAAATCTACTGTCCTATTGGCCTACTGCCCGCGTTCCGTAGCGATCTGCTCGTGGTGGTGAATCACTTCAGCAACAATAAACTTCAGGAATTTTTCAGCGAAAACCGGGTCTAAATCAGATTCTTCGGCAAGTTTGCGTAACCGGATAACTTGCTGTTCCTCCCGTGCCGGATCCGATGCAGGCAGACTGTGCTCAGCTTTAAGCACTCCGACCTGCTGGGTGCAACGAAAACGTTCAGCAAGAATATGTACTAAAGCCGCATCGAGATTATCGATTGTTTTCCGAAAAGCTGCCAACTCTTGTAAAACAGCGTCATCGTCTTCATTACGAGCCATGGCCTTCCTTCTTCCTATTAGGCCGTCTTATTTTTCCGATGAGCTAAGACCAGTTTCGGTTCGCCTTCGCCACGGACCATATCGGCATCCACTACGACCTTCACCACGTCATCGCGCGAAGGGATCTCAAACATCAACTCGCGCAACGTGTTTTCCATAATCGAACGCAAACCGCGCGCACCCGTACCCCGCTCGATAGCTTCTTGAGCAACAGCAGCTAAAGCTTCTGGCGTCATTTCTAGAACTACCCCATCAAGCTCGAACATCTTCTGATACTGCTTGAGAAGCGCGTTCTTCGGACCAGTGAGGATCTTAATTAAGTCGTCCTCAGTGAGTTCTTCAACATGCGTAATAATCGGCAACCGCCCGACCAGCTCCGGGATCAGCCCAAACTTGTGAAGGTCTTCCGGTGTCACTTCAGCAAATATTTCTGCGCCTCGGTCAGCCTCATGCAGCTGGGAGCCAAAGCCAATACCACGGCGTCCCGTACGCGAAGAAACAATATCTTCCATACCCGCAAAAGCCCCCGCCACAATGAACAGCACATTGGACGTATCTAAATCAACGAATTCTTGTTGCGGATGTTTGCGCCCGCCCTGCGGTGGGACTGAAGCTACCGTGCCTTCAATAATCTTGAGTAGCGCTTGCTGGACACCCTCGCCCGACACATCACGGGTAATCGACGGGTTTTCAGATTTACGGGAAATCTTGTCGATTTCGTCAATATAAATAATGCCGTGCTGGGCGCGTTCAACGTCGTCATCAGCAGCTTGGATCAGCTTGAGCAAGATATTTTCGACGTCTTCACCCACATATCCAGCTTCGGTCAGTGCCGTCGCATCGGCGATAGCGAAAGGCACGTCCAACATTTTTGCTAATGACTGGGCGAGATAAGTTTTCCCGGTTCCTGTTGGACCCATAAGCAAAATATTGGATTTACCAATCTCGACCTCGTCGTGGGCTTCTTCCTTGCTCTTCTTAATACCACACGCAGCGGCTTGTTCTTGGGCGCGAATACGTTTGTAGTGGTTGTACACTGCAACCGCAAGCGTACGTTTTGCTTCTTCTTGCCCCACAACGTATTCATTGAGGAAATCAAGGATTTCCGCCGGCTTTGGAAGTTCCGTTACGCTTACTGCCGCATCTTCTGCGCCGAACTCTTCCTCAATAATCTCATTGCACAGTTCGATACATTCATTGCAGATATAAACTCCCGAACCCGTAATGAGTTTACGGACCTGGCGCTGACTCTTTTGACAAAAAGAGCACTTGAGCGCGTCTGCTGCATCAGCTGTACGAGTCACGTAGATCTCCAATCATTACGGGCACACCTGTGTTAATTCCACACCATTTAAGCCAAATCTTCCAGCGGGAAACACCGCAGACGCCAACGAACCCCTACCAAAACAGATAATTAGGCCTTCCGGCCCACTCATCCTGAACTAACTAGTAAACAGCTCTTAAGAAACTGTTAATCCCCTGCCGATATATTGTCGTTGGTAAACAAAAGCCTTGGGAGTTCATATGACATCTGGCATCTTCAGCCACACGCTGTCACCAGTGAGTGACCCGATCATTACCGTTCGGAATTTAACAAAGACTTTCGGCAAAGGAAATGCTCAAGTGCGAGCGTTACGCGGAGTTGACGTGGACTTCGGAAAAGGTCAACTCACAGCGGTGATGGGCCCTTCTGGTTCAGGAAAATCCACGTTGATGCACTGCGTAGTCGGCCTAGAAAAAGCTACTAGCGGAACAATAACACTTGCCGGAAAACAGGTAACAGACCTGAAAGAAAAAGGACTCACAAACTTGCGTCGTGACGACGTGGGCTTTATCTTCCAGTCCTTCAACCTCGTTCCGACGCTTAACGCCCGAGAAAATATTGAACTCCCCGCTACCATCGCGGGGAAGAAAGTCGACCACGCCGTTTTCGATGAAGTGGTCCAAGCCTTAGGCATTGCGGACCGGCTCACCCATCGGCCGTCCGAGCTATCAGGTGGTCAACAGCAACGAGTCGCCTGTGCCCGGGCGATGGTTGGGCGTCCCGCCGTCGTCCTTGCCGACGAACCCACGGGAAACTTGGACTCTACGGCCACCGCGCAAGTACTGGATTTCTTGCGCCGTTCGGTTGATGAAGATGGGCAAACCGTCGTCATGGTCACTCACGAACCCGACGCGGCGGCGATCGCAGACCGGGTTATCTTCTTAGCCGACGGGAAGATCGTTGGGGAAATCCTCAACCCCACGAAAGAAGTTATTCTCGACGCGTTGAAAGATAGCGAGTAGTTATGTGGCGAGTAACCCTGCGCGATATTAGGGAAAACGTCGGCCGCTTTTTTATGACAGCTATCGCTGTGACAATCGGAGTAGCTTTCCTTTCCGGAACCCTTTCCTTACGTGATCTGCTGTCCGCCACGTTTTCGAACCTGACCAGCGCCACCCTTACCGACGACGTTTATGTTCTAGGCCCGGAAATAGCTATGGATCCCTATCCCAGCTTTGGCGCACTAGATCCAGCCACTATTGCCACGGTGCAAAGTGTCGACGGCGTCAAAACAGCCTATGCGTCATACCAAGTTTCTGCCTATGTTTATGACGAAAACGGCAAGCAGGCCAATATAGCTCAAGCACCCGCTTTCGGTTTTAACTATGTGGCCTCAGCTGATGCGGACCGTATTATTGACGGCCGCGAGCCGCTGAGCGGTGAAATCCTCATCGAAGAGTCAACTTCTGTCCGCTCGGGCATTGAAGTTGGGGATCACGTACACGTTGTCATCAACGAAGCAATAGCGATGGACGTGGTCGGAATTGTTGAATTCGGTTCTTCGATGGCGGGCGCATCCATTATTTTGCTCAACGAAGACGACTTAATTGAGTTTGCCGGTCCAGAATTCAGCCAGATTACGGTGATCGCTGACGACGGCGTTGATCCGGACACGCTTAAAGAGCGGCTTATTGAAGTGCTCCCGAGCGAGTATGGGGTTAGCACGGCAGAGGAAAGCCGAGCTGAATCGGATGAAGCAATCGCTGAAATTCTCAACATTGTCAACACGTTCCTGCTGGTTTTCGTCGTTATTGCGCTGGCGATTTCGACTTTTATTATCACCAACACGTTCACCATTTCAGTACGCCAACGCCAACGCCAGTTCGCATTATTGCGGGCGGTAGGGGCATCTCCTCGGCAAGTGTTTCAAGCT
>JAAYWS010000123.1 GCA_012516575.1 Actinomycetaceae bacterium | reverse complement strand
GTCTTCGGATAGTTCGATTTTCCCTAATTTCAAATTGTCTTCAGCCTCCGAACACCCAAAATCGCGCCATTTCCAGCTTCCAACCAGCAAAATTCAGCCGTTCGACTCGGCCCACGGCATATTATTCGATCCCGGTGAAGAGGTAATAACTCACGCCTGATAGGCTAAGGGAAATGCCACATTTGTCTGGCTTTCACCCCGGCTTAACTTCATCCTCAGCCAACCCCACCCGACCAGTTGAAAATTCAAGGAGAAAAATGAGGCTTCACACCAAGGCGATCGCTGGAGTCGGTGCCCTTGCCCTGTTGCTCACTGCTTGCTCCCCAGCCACCCCTGCTGAAAAAGACTCCACCGACGCCCCAACCGAAGTAGCCACTGTTACTTTCCGGCTCTGGGATGAAGTTGCCGCTCCTTATTATGAGGAATCGTTCGAAGCTTTCGAAGCTGAAAACCCGGATATCAACGTTGAAGTCGAGCTCGTCCCGTGGGCACAGTACTGGGAGCAACTCCCACTCGATATTTCCTCCGGTGAAATGGCAGATATTTTCTGGGTGAACTCCTCGAATTTTGCGCTTTACGCCGACAACGGCAACCTCATCAATATCTCCGAAGACCTCAACCCAAACCATGACGAATGGCAACAGTCGGTCGTGGCACTTTACACGCGCAACGGCTCGCTTTGGGGCGTCCCACAACTGTGGGATTCCATCGCCATGTTCTACAACGTTGACATGCTCGATGAAGCCGGAATCGATCCGACCACGCTGACCTGGGCACCGGGCGCAGGCGAAGAGGACACCTTCCTTCCCGCGCTCCAACAGCTCACAAAAGACACCAACGGCAACACCGCAGATTCAGCAGATTTCGACCCAGAAAACATCGCCACCTATGGTTTCAACGCCCAAGCAGATCTGCAGGCGATCTACCTCAACTTCCTCGGGTCGAACGGCGCCGAGTTCCAAGGCGACGATGACCAGTTCAACTTCAACACCCCAGAAGGTATCGCCGCTTTCCAATATATTGTGGACTTGATTAACACCCATCACGTGGCCCCGCCCACGGCGGAGACGAATACAAACGGGGATTTCTCCCGCGACCTGTTCATCCGCGGCGAGCTGGCACTGTTCCAATCCGGCCCGTACAATCTGCGCAATATCGCGGATAACACTGACGTGAACTGGTCGCTGGCACCGATGGTGGCAGGTCCGGAAGGCCGGGTCGGCGTCGTCCATGGCGTGGCCGCCGTGGGCAATGCCCAAACCGAAAACCTCGATGCCACCTTGCGAGTCCTTGAATGGCTGGGGTCGGCCGAAGGTCAGCACCCGATTGCGGCGAACGGAGTGGCGTTCCCAGGCGTAGTCGAAGCCCAAGATGCTTTCGTCGACTATTGGGCGCGCGAGGGAATCGACGTGTCGATGTTCATCACCGCGGCGTCCGGCAACACGATTAACGCTCCGCGCGGCGCAATGGTTAACGCGGGGATCCAAGAAGTCGTCCCGCATCTGCTGGACATGTTCCTCGGCAACGCCACCGTCGAAGACGCCCTGCAAGCCGCCCAAGACGCCGGCAACACCGCAATGGAGTAAACATGCGCACGCTCATCTCGCTCGGAGCAGGAGCTTCAGCTGTACTACTGCTCCTCGCTGGCTGTGCCAGCGAGGAGGAAGATTCCGCCACCGCTTCGGCCAGCACCGAACCGAGCGTGATCGACTATTGCACCGATCCGCTGGCTGGCAACCCTGAGACGGTTTCCGCCCAAGAGCTGGCATTTTGCCAAGCTGAGGCCGTTGGCACCATAGCCGGATACGTCCAAGAAGATTATTACGATGACGTCCTCGTTTCGACTTCCCGGGTAAATATTGACCCGCTCGCAGTGGAAATCAAGGGCACGTCTGGCACGGAAACCGAGGATGGCTCGTGGATTATTCTGGTTGTGGGCAAGACGTTCGTGAACGTGGATGGTCATTGGATTGAGGCCCACGCGAATTCCGACGACGAGGTTTTGCAGTATCAGGCGACCTTCCCGCAACGCTTCGAAGCCATGTTGAATCCGCATTTGCGGGCATTGGCAACGAACGCGGATTTGCAATACGACGTGGTCGGCACCGAGGTGGTTTCCGGCTATGAGACCACGGTGTTGTCGCTGACCGTGGAGGATCCGGAAACCGGCGCGATGTCGGTTAACCAAGTTTATGTGCGGGACGATTACATTACGGTTTTGTCAGAAACAACGACGACGTCGGAAACCGGTGAGCAGCATACGCGCAAGGCTTTGCTAACGGAGATTGACGTTGCGCAAGAAATTGTGAATCCGATGTACGCCGAGGTCCCGGAGTAGGCTAGCGGTTCCAGAGTAGGTTAATTCTTCGGTATCCAAGCAATGATTCCGTCGGCGCCGCGTTCGACGACGCCGAGGGTGCCGTAAAATCCGCCTTGGTCGCCGTACCATGGGTCGAGCACGTCGAGGACGCCGTCGGAGGTGTAAAAGTCATAGCCGGGTCGACTTCTGGCTTTTTCTTGTCCTTCAAGTGGCCCACCTTCGCCAAAAGCACCGTTGGGTGCTGGGTTGATGGTGCCGTCAAATTCCCGCCACAAGTGAATTTTGGAGGTATCTGCCCCGGCTTCTTTCATCATCCGATACAGTGCCCGGGCATGCCCGACGGTCATGGCTAGGACGAGGTCTGCTTCGCGCAGTTCTCGTCTGGTTGCCCGATGAGCGTTATGGAAACCGGGAACCCGGTAGCCCGCGTTTTGTAATACGTTTTCGGCGCGCCGGTCTATGGGGTGTCCCGATTCTTCGGCGGACACGCCCGCGGATCCCACTTCGACATCAGTGATTCCGGCAGCAGCGAGTTTATCGTGCAACACGATTTCACCCATCGGCGATCGGCAAATATTCCCAGTACATACAACAAGAATCCGGTAAGTCATACTCCTACCCTATCCGAGCCTGCCGATTCCGGCGCAGTGAGGGCCCGGGCTGTCAAGACAACCCGGGCCCTTATACAACTATTAGCTTTTAGAAGTCCCAGTCTTCGTCCTCAGTCGCTTCAGCCGTACCGATCACGTACGACGAACCCGAGCCAGAGAAGAAGTCATGGTTTTCATCCGCACTTGGTGAAAGTGCCGCCAAAATCGCCGGGTTCACGGCGGTTTGATCAGCCGGGAACAGCGCCTCATAGCCGAGATTCATGAGTGCTTTATTAGCGTTGTAGCGTAGGAACATCTTGACGTCTTCGGTCAGGCCCATCTCGTCGTACAGCGACTCGGTGAACAGTTCCTCGTTCTCATACAGTTCTTCAAGCAGTTCGAAGGTGTAATCCTTCAGCTCCTGCTGCCGCTCTGGCGATGCGTCTTTCACAGCCATCTGGTACTTGTAGCCAATGTAGTAACCGTGTACGGCTTCGTCGCGGATAATCAGACGAATCAAATCCGCCGTGTTCGTGAGCTTCGCATGGGCCGACCAGTACATCGGCGCATAAAAACCGGAGTAGAACAGGAAGGATTCGAGCATTACCGAAGCAACCTTGCGCTTCTCTGGATCGTCACCCTGGTAGTACTTGAGAATAATCTGTGCCTTCTTCTGTAGGTACGGATTCTCTTCCGACCAGCGGAAAGTCTCTTCAATCTCCGCTGAAGAAATCAGCGTCGAAAAAATTGACGAGTACGACTTCGCATGTACCGACTCCATGAATGCGATATTGGTCAGCACGGCTTCTTCATGTGGCGTCGTCGCATCCGGGATCAGCGACACTGCACCGACCGTACCTTGCACGGTATCCAGCAACGTTAACCCGGTAAACACCCGGGTGGTCATCAGTTGCTCATGTGGTTTGAGCGTATTCCACGACTGGATGTCGTTCGACAGCGGAATCTTCTCCGGCAGCCAGAAATTCGCGGTGAGGCGGTCCCAGACTTCCTGGTCCTTCTCGTCAATGATCTTGTTCCAGTTGATGGCCTCCACCGGGGCCGACAGCTTAAAGTTGTCAGTCATGTTAGTCCTTTGGTCACAGATTTGCTCCCTAATCTTCTCATGTTGGCCCCGCCTTAGCACTCTCATCCCACCGCGGCGCACCACAACTTTGCCGCGGGTGAACACCGGCGTGAGTAAGCACTAACGTGGGGTGAACAGCGCCGCGGATGAGCAAACGAGCACTACAAGAATCCGCTGCTCACAAGGGTTCTGTGTCGCAAAACCGCCACCCACCGCATAAGCCAGCAAAGGAGGCGAACCGAATTCCCGGTTCGCCTCCCTCAGCGCATATCTACAACGCACACATCGCTAGAGCATGCACGAGACGCAGCCTTCAACGGCCGTGCCTTCCAAAGCCTCCTGCCGAATGCGCATGTAGTACAGCGTCTTGATGCCCTTGCGCCATGCGTAGATGTAATTCTTGTTAACATCACGCGTGGTAACCGTGTCTGGGTAGAACAATGTCAGCGACAAGCCCTGATCGACGTGCTGGGTAGCAACAGCGTAGGTGTCGATGATCTTTTCCGGCCCAATCTCGTAGGCATCCTGGTAGTACTCGATATTGTCGTTGGTCATATGCGGCGCCGGATAGTAGACGCGACCAAGCTTGCCTTCCTTGCGGATCTCAATCTTGGACACGATCGGGTGGATCGAAGACGTCGAGTTATTAATGTACGAAATCGAACCGGTGGGCGGAATGGCCTGCAGGTTCTGGTTGTACATGCCGTACTTTTGCACGTCTGCCTTGAGTTGCGTCCAGTCTTCCGGAGTCGGAATATGAATATCCGCAAACAGTTCCTTAACCCGCTCCGTCTTCGGCACCCATTCACCGTCAATGTACTTATCGAAGTACGTGCCCTTGGCGTAGTCCGAGTTTTCGAAGTTGTAGAAGGTTTCGCCGCGCTCCTTGGCAATGATCATCGAGGAACGAATCGCATGGTAGACCACGGTGTAGAAGTACATATTCGTAAAGTCGAGCGCTTCTTCCGAACCGTAATAGATCTTTTCACGGCCCAGATAACCGTGCAGGTTCATCTGCCCCAAACCGATCGCATGGCTGAGGTTATTGCCGCGCTCGATCGACGGCACCGAAGAAACATCGGTCTGATCCGACACCGCAGTTAGCGCGCGAATCGCCGTTTCAATCGTCTTACCAAAGTCCGGCGAATCCATCGCCTTCGCAATATTGAGCGACCCCAAATTACACGAAATATCGCGGCCTACATGGTCATAATCGAGGTTTGCCTTGTACGTCGACGCCTCCGACACCTGCAAAATCTCCGAGCACAGATTCGACATAGTAATGCGACCTTCGATCGGATTCGCCCGGTTCACCGTGTCTTCATACACGATGTACGGGTAGCCCGACTCGAACTGAATCTCAGCCAGCGTCTGGAAGAACTGCCGCGCGTTAATCTTCGACTTGCGAATCCGCTTGTCGTTGACCATCTCGTGGTACTTCTCCGTCACTGAAATCTCGGTGAACGGCACTCCGTATACCCGCTCCACATCGTACGGCGAGAACAGGTACATGTCGGCGTTATGCTTGGCCAGCTCGAAAGTAATATCCGGGATGACCACACCCAGCGACAGCGTCTTAATCCGGATCTTCTCATCCGCATTTTCCCGCTTGGTATCGAGGAAACGCATAATGTCTGGGTGGTGGGCATGCAGGTATACCGCACCCGCACCCTGACGCGCGCCCAGCTGATTCGCATAGGAGAAGGAATCTTCCAGCAGCTTCATAACCGGGTTAACGCCCGAAGACTGGTTCTCAATCTTCTTAATCGGCGCGCCCTGTTCACGCAGGTTCGACAGGTTCAACGCCACTCCACCGCCGCGCTTGGACAGCTGAAGCGAGGAGTTAATCGCCCGCGCAATCGACTCCATATTGTCTTCAATCCGGAGCAAGAAACACGACACCAGTTCCCCGCGCGCAGCCTTGCCCGCATTGAGGAAGGTCGGCGTCGCCGGCTGGAAACGCCCGGTCATAATTTCATCGACCAGGTTTTGCGCCATTTCCTTATCGCCGTCGGCCAGTGTTAAACCAACCATGGTGACGCGATCTTCGAACCGCTCCAAATACCGCGTGCCGTCGAAGGTTTTCAACGTGTACGACGTGTAGTACTTGAATGCACCCAAGAACGTCGGGAAGCGGAATTTGTACGCATACGCCCGCTTGAACAGCGACTTGATGAAGTCGAAGTCGTACTTATCAAGCACGTGCTGCTCGTAGTAGCCCTCTTTAACGAGGTAGTCGAGCTTTTCTTCCAAGTCATGGAAGTAGACCGTGTTCTTGTTGACGTGTTGTAAGAAATACTGGCGTGCCGCCTGACGATCAGCGTCAAACTGGATCTGGCCATCGGCGTCGTACAGATTGAGCTGCGCGTTCAGCGCATGGTAATCCAAGCTCGGGTCGAGCGTTTCTTCGCCGGTGTCTGTCAGAGTTCTTTCCAAAATTCTTCCAATCCTTCGCGTACTTTTTCGACGTCGGTGGGTGTGCCCAGCAGTTCGAAGCGGTACATGTGTGGAACTTTTGTTTTCGCGGAGATGATGTCTCCGGCGAGCCCGTAGGCTTTTCCAAAATTCGTGTTGCCTCCAGAGATGACGCCGCGGATGTGGGCGCGGTTTTCTGGGTCGTTTAAGAATTTGATGACTTGTTTGGGGACTGCGCCTTTAATCGAGCCACCGCCGTAGGTGGGTACGATAAGCACGTAGTCTTCGTTGACTTTTAACGGAGGTTCTGCGGCGTACAGCGGGATGCGTTTGGCATCGAATCCGAGCTTCTCGACGAAGCGTTTGGTGTTTTCTGTTGCCGAAGAGAAATAAACGATCTGAACCATTGTTCTTTCCGGTTATGCACCAATGTCGGGGCCGGCGATGCCGAACCCCGACCTTGTTGAGGAGGTTATTTAGGCCGTAACTACCTGGCTAACCTTCGCGGTTGCGAGTGCCTTGATCTTGTCCGGACGGAAGCCCGACCAGTGATCGCCGTTGGCAAAAACAACCGGTGCCTGCTGGTATCCGAGAGCCTTGACGGTTTCGAGCGCTTCAGCATCCTCCATCAGATCGACTTCTTCGAAAGCGAGGCCGTTCTTGACCAGAGCGCGCTTAGTTGCGTTGCACTGAACGCATGCTGGCTTGGTGTAAAGCGTAATGCTCATCTTGCTCTCCAATTTCTTACTACTTTTATCGGGAACGGCCCGTGGGCGCGTTCGGACGGTACGGAAATAAACACTACACCTAGTGGGTCAAACTTTGTGTGACCACTATATGGCGTGCCTTCGGCGTGTTTCCTCACATTCGCCGCGCGTTGGCTGAAGCGGGCTGTGGAAGAGCTGTTTATAACCCTTGTGAGGCGACTTGGGGTTGCTGTTGTGAAGAATTTTCCCCACAGCGGTTTCCACGAGGCTTTGCGAACGACGACGGACGTGCGGTTGACGTCGTTGTTTTATTGTCTTAGGTAGCTCGGACACTTTTTCGGCACGTTTTTTGGTGGTCCACATACCCACAGATTTGTGGATGGATTTACTCCACATATCCACAATTCCACAGGCTTTTTCCACAGCGAGTGGATAACTTCCTGCAAAAATAGCCGACCGAATCCGACACGCTGGGCAAAACTGACGCAGCTCATCGGCGTGTCGCTTTCTTGGGCGTGTCGGAATATTAGAGGAGGTGACCCAAGTGACGACAACAGATACGAAACGCCTATTCCTGTTGAAATTGCAATAAATAACCGGAAAGATTGTCGTATGGATTTAGAAGAGTTTCCCGTGAAACTGCGGGAGGTTGGGCTCAGAGTGACGAAACCTCGTCTTGCCGTGCTCGAAGAACTCCTCGACAATCCACATTCGACCGCTGATTCGGTGCGCCGCGGCGTGACCAAGCGGATTGGCTCGGTGTCCACCCAAGCTGTTTATGACGTGCTGCATGCGCTGACAGCCAAGGGTTTGTTGCGCATGATCGAGCCGGCCGGTTCGGTGCCGTTATATGAGTTAACAGATCACGACAATCACCATCATTTAGTGTGCCGCTCGTGCCGGATCGTGATTAATGTGCCGTGTATTGTGGGCGATCCGCCGTGCATGCTGCCATACGACGATCATGGTTTTAATCTTGACGAGGCCGAGGTGGCCTTCTGGGGATACTGCGCGGATTGCGATGCGGAGCGGAAGAAGGGAACGGGAAAGTAGTCCAAGAATCTTGATAGAATTTGACACGAGCGTTCAAGATCAAATCAATTTTTACGGTTCGCGAACACTCGAAAAGGCCGTTATGCGTGCGTATGGTCTGACCTGCGCAAACATAGGGTTACAAGTGAATATTGGGAGCTGGCTGGGGTCAAAATGGTGAGGTGCGTGCAAAGCCTCAATAAACCCGCAGGTCAAACCCCCTAAAAAACGGGGTGGGTCCTGAAGTGGTTTACGCGTCATAGCGGATAGAAACAACTCACGAGATACGCGATAGCCGTTAATTTCAAGTCCTGAAGTGGTTTACGCGTCATAGCGGATAGAAACATGATAAAAATGCCCTTTCAGAAAAGCTAACATTATGTCCTGAAGTGGTTTACGCGTCATAGCGGATAGAAACGCGGCACGCTCCAACCCAGTCACCACGTGCTCAGTCCTGAAGTGGTTTACGCGTCATAGCGGATAGAAACAAGGTTTCGGCCAACCTTTCATTACCGTAGGCAAGTGCTGTCCTGAAGTGGTTTACGCGTCATAGCGGATAGAAACGTTGCGCGTTGCCTGGTCTCCCATGTTTATGGCGTCCTGAAGTGGTTTACGCGTCATAGCGGATAGAAACCCTTTAGCCTCCTCTATCTGGAGACCCAACTTAGCGTCCTGAAGTGGTTTACGCGTCATAGCGGATAGAAACGTGGGCGGTGTTTTGATCGTTTAGTGACGGCCTGTTGTCCTGAAGTGGTTTACGCGTCATAGCGGATAGAAACTCGGAACGAACCTGCTTCTGGCCCAACGTTCTGGTCCTGAAGCGGTTTACGCGTCATAGCGGATAGAAACAGGCTATGCCCTTCACCCTCATCCAGATTAGAACCCGTCCTGAAGTGGTTTACGCGTCATAGCGGATAGAAACATGAATCGGTTCAGGT
>JAAYWS010000122.1 GCA_012516575.1 Actinomycetaceae bacterium | reverse complement strand
TTCAACGAAACACTTCGTTGAAAACCCGCCATTTAGTAGCAGTTGTTTGAATCAGTCTTCGGCGCTACCTGATTTTTCTTCCGCAGATCCGACGATTTCGTGAAGAGCGAGGGCCTGATCAGAGCCGGCTAGCATCGCACGCATATCTTCGATATACGACGATAGTGAAGCACGCTGTTCACGAAGCGAATCGATATGGTCTTGGGCAGACTGACGATCATTTTCGGCATCCTGCCGGGCTTCATCACGTAAACGCTTTGCTTCCTCGCGCGCCGCTTCCAAAATTGCCGTGGCTTCTTCACGCGCCTCATTAAGTAACTGAGTAGCTTCAGCCGTGGAGGAATTAGTCAGTTCATCAGCGCGATGAGTGGCTTCGATAACGCGCTCTTCGGCACTGCGTGCCTGCGCTTCGGCGTTTTCAACCATGGCAGAAGTTTCGGTACGTAAACGTTCTTCATCGGCAGCTAACTGATCGACGCTTTCTTGGCGCGCTTGTGCGATTTCTCGTTCTGCATTGGCACGTAACTCGGCCAACTCCGTCGTCGTCTGTGCGCGTAACTGAGCCACTTCTTCTTGTACGGCGGTGCGCAAAGCGGTCAGCTCGGCTTCGGTGTTAGCACGTAACTGGGCGGTTTCGTGCTCGGCCGTGGATCGCAAAGCAGTTACATCGGCGTCGGTTGTGGTCCGAATCCGCTCGGCTTCCCGTTCTGCCGAAGAGACGATTTCGTCACAGGTCCGCTTAGAAATCTCCGATAGTGAATCAGCCTCAGTCTGTGCAGTAGTGCGTACATTCGTGGCGTGCTGTTCGGCTTGAGCCAGAGTCTTTCGGGAATCTTCTTCAGCTGCATCACGTAGTTTGCGGGCGCGTTCTTGGGCTTGGCTCACGATGGACTCCGCTTCTTTCCGCGCCCGCGTCATCAGGTCGAGCGCTTGCTCTTCAGAAGATTTCAAAAGCCGCTCTACTCGAACGCCCAGGCCAGAATAAGAAGGACGATTATTTTCTTGCAGCGAGCTTTGTGCTTCGGTCAGCTCTGCCGTCAGCCGCAGAATTTCGCCGTCCAAATGCGCTATATGCGCACGGGCTTGGTTCAGGTTCGAATTCAGGCTGGCTATACGGTCGTCAACTTGTGCGCGGTCGTATCCGCGCATAACGACGGGGAAGGATAATTCTTCGGCCACGTGTTCCTCCAACTCAGTAGGTGTTGTATCTAAGGATACTCGTAAGGTCAGGTCACTCACACAATGATGTGTAATAGCTAAAAACAGGATAATGTTATCAAGTCGTTACATTTAGAATTGTACGGAGAAAGTAGAACATGAAACGAATCGTCGGCATACTTGCGCTGATCGCGGGGCTAGCAACCTTGATTGCTACCGTGGTCGTGGTAAATACGCAAGAAAAAGAAACGACGCTATCGCTATCTATTCCAGCTTCGCAGTCCGCTTTTGTGTACACCGCGCCGGGTGTCTTGGACATACTCGGTGACGATGTGACCGTCACGATACGGGCCGAAGGCGAACAAATCCAGTGGGGATTAGGAACTGCAGCTGATGTGGAAGCTTACCTAGCTGATGCATCGGCAACCGAAATCATCGGTTTGGAATCGTGGGAAGCTCTAGCGACTCAAACCCATGAAGGTACCCCGGAGGGCGCAGAAGAGATTGCTAGCGCAACTGAAGCAGGAACATTACAAGTACACACTTCTGATATGTGGCGGATGTCGGGCGAAGGTGAAGGCGAAGTCGTTGAGACTATCGCCCATGACCCGCAGTACTCGGCGTCGTTAATTGTCACTACCTCCACTGGTACCGCCCCTGAAGTTGAACTGCAATGGACCTATGAAAAGGCTTATGGTAGTCCGGTTGCTTGGTATGTGATTGGCGCGTTGCTGACGTTAATCGGCGCGTTCTTCATTCTCACGTGGTACCAAGATGCGAAGGCTGCCAGCTTGCGTCAAGGGCACCGTCCAAGCTCGCGAATTCGCCGAAGTGCGGGGGTTGCCATAGCTGAAGATGATGGCGATAACCTAGACGCCGACTCCACACGCGAGCTACAACGCGTTACCACCGACGCCGGTTATGGTGCGGCAATTCTCCCCGGGACGGCACGTGCAGAGGAGTTCCGCACGCGTGAACTAGCCGAAGAAGATCGTCTAGTAATTCCGGTTGCGCAAGACGAAGATGCGCAGGATGAGGCCGGGCAGGATGAAGCCGGGCAGGATGAAGCCGGGCAGGAGGAGGCCGGGCAGGCCGACGTTGAGGCGGACGGCGATAATAAGCCTTCCGAGGATGATGCCGTGCAGGCAGATGTAGCGCAGGCAGATGCGGTGGAGCCAATCGAAGCGGAAGTGCCGGAGCCGGAAACAACCGAACCGGAGCTGACCGAACCGGAAGTAACGGTGCAGGACGAAGACCACGACATTCCGCGTCGTCCTGAGCTGCGCCACGATCGTCCTTTCTACGATGAAGCCGCATCCGCAGAGCTGTTGTTCGGCCCGGATTTTGGTAGCCCGGAAACTGCAGATGTGGTTGTAACAGAGGATGCTGATGCGCGTGAGGACGCATCTGTACAAGATATTGACGCGTCTGCACAAGATATTGACGCGTCTGCACAAGATATTGAGGCGACTCACGCTGAAGTTAGCGATAATGATTCAGCGGGCGATGATCCGAAGAAGGATGATGATTGGCGGTCCCTATGGAACTTTTCTTGGGGCACTCCGTGGAAGAAGGAGGGCGGCAAGGATGCGTAAGACTCGTATAGTAGGTCTGATTCTTGCGGTAACGCTCGGCTTATCGGCATGTGCGGTGGAAGCCGCTGTCCCAGAACCAGTTCTGGACAAAGAAGGCACTGCAGTTCTCGCCAATGAAAACTATTCGGCGTTCGCCACAGAAGTAGTGGACAATATCGCCGTTGCGGATGAAGCCTTCGACGCCTCGCTACTTGGCGACCGGGTAACCGGTCCCTTCTACTACGAGCGCGCCGCACTGTACGACCTAGCATGGATCGTTTCTTCAGTAACTATCGATCCGGTAACGATTAACACCGATGGTCCGGCGCTAGTCTCGGGTACCGCTTTCCCGCGTACCCTTGCCACGTTCGACGAAACTGTGAAATCGGGAATGGCAGGTTCCATCAGCTTCTGGGTTCAATCGAGTCCGCGAGCAAACTACCAGCTGTGGGGCGTTGTGGATATGTTTGAAAATCCACCCGCTGTTGAACTAGCAGGTGCTTTGGAAACGAAGCAGGATGGTTTCCCACAGGTTGAAGCCGCTGATTACGTCGTCGACCCGACAACCGTTGCTACTGCTTACGCAGACTATGTCACTAACGGTGAAATGGGCGAGGTCACTTTCAATGAAAATGATCCGTTCAAACGAGAAGTTGAGCGCCAAGCTCAAACTCTGCTCGACGCATTAGAGGACAAGGGGACGGTTGAGTCGACGTTGTCCATTCCAGACGGTGAGCTGGTTGGTATCGCTACTGATACCGGCGGCTTGGTTATTGCGACCGCAGTTCAGCTCGATACCACTGTGACTAAAACTGATGACGATATTATTTTGCGCTTAGGATCGCTCTTTGGCGCGCTCTACTCTGGCGAAGCCGACGGCGTTGTTGAAGTTGACTCTTCGGTATACGCCACGTATTACTCGACTATCGCGTTCTATATTCCACCGGCTGGTTCCGATGACCCGGTTCATGTGCTGGGAGCTTCCGACATGATGCTCTACAGTGTCACTAAGCCGGAGGATGAGTAGTAATGTCGTCAGGCATTGTTGACTTATCCGCCTACAAGAAGCCTGCGGCTAATACTCAGGTGCCCACCGGGGGCGTTGCTACGTCCCCCGGTGCTGGGCTTGGGGCGGATACGGGTGTTGCAAGTGGTCCAGAGGTAGTTGCGGGCGGGCCGCAAGCAACCGGAGGGGTACCGCAGGCAACTGCGGGCGAGCCGCGGGTGCCGGGGCCCTATCGGATTGACATCACCGAAAGTAACCTCGAACAGGTGCTTCAAACTTCTATGCACCTGCCGGTTATTATCGTTTTTTCTTCTGAACATTCGGCGAATTCCGCTAAACTTGTAGCGCTTTTTGAAAGGCTAACCCGTGATTATGGCGGACGATTCCAGCTAGGAACCGTTGATGTCGAAGCACAACGTCAAGTGACGGCAGCTTTTGGAGTGAACGCGGTACCGACAGCGGCTGCGATCCTAGCGACCCAGCCCACCCCGTTATTCCAAGGCTTGCCAGAGGAAGAAGCTGTCCGCCAAGTTATCGACCAGGTCTTAGCAGCAGGCGAGCAATCGGGGATTAGCGGAGTTCTCGACGGTGATCCGGAGGGAGTTATTCCTGAACCAGAAATTCCGCCCTTGCATAAAGAGGGCTTGGAAGCTCTGGAACGCGGAGACCTAGATGGCGCTCATGCTGCTTATACACAGGCGCTGAAGGAAAATGTTGGAGATAATGAGGCTCGCCTTGCTCTGTACCAAGTTGAGCTTTTACAACGGCTGAGCACACTGAACCCGGAAGGGACAGCCGTCGGCGCAGAAGAAATTCTAAAAAACGCGGCCAGTGCCGAATTAACAGAGGTTGATGTGCATTTGCAGGCCGCTGACCTAGAAGTGTCTTTTGGGCGCGCAGACGCTGCTTTTTCGCGTCTTATCGACGTGATTAAGGCGACGACTGGGGATGAACGCGATCGCGTTCGGACCCGGCTCTTACAACTGTTTGAAATTGTTGGTCCACATACCGAATTGGTAACTACTGCTCGGCGCGCACTGACTAACGCACTGTTCTAAAGCTCAGGTATTGTTCCTAAATATCAACGGAACACATAATGGCGGGTTTTCACGATAGAAATCGTTGAAAATCCGCCATTTTGAACGGTAGAGAGTTCCCTTCCGTTTACACGGACAGTACTTAACGGGATCTTTGCATCTAGAATTCAGGTTTTGCGTGCACAGATGGCCCCAAAACTCCGCTTCCAGCATTTTCAGCTTCAAAATCGGTGTCTATAGGGTGTGCAACCGACAAAAATGTCGTCTAGGCCGCTTCGAGTCCTTAAATGGCTCTTCACAATCGAGCATATAGTGGTGGTGTTGGCGTTAATTGGTGCGATACCAGCTCCATCTGAGCCTAAGTATCAACTTTTACCACATCCAAGCCGTATATAGCGGTGGATGTGGTAAAAGTTGATACTTGCGTTCAGAATCTTTCTTATGTTTCAGGAAACTCAAGAATAAAAACCGGCATAGGGGACGTTACGGACGGAAAAGTGGGCGCAATTCGGCCAAGCATCATCAACGTCCCTCCCACACCCAAAAGAGAGCCGACCAGAAGCTCACAACCTCAACAGCAGGCACCTCCGCACCCAAAAAGGGGGCTTAAGGGCCAAAATTCGATCAGAAGCCCTCTTTGAGGCAGGAAGATTCAAAAACACCTACACGCTTATCTGCGAAGAGTCGCTTTATCCGTAAAGAGCCAGTTAACGTCGTATCCACGCCGCGCTATTAGCTGGCAGTGCACCCTCGTGAATCTCTGCAGTAGCAATCACGATCTGCGCATCTGCTCCCAGTTCAACGGGTTCATCAAAAGCGACAATGATCTCGATATCTGCACGGCCCGCATAACTCGAAATATAGTGCAGGTAATCAGCCTTGGCGGCTACATCCACAAGAGCAGCATTTCCCATATGCAATTCACGCCGTAGCTGGAACATGCGAGTAAAGAAATGTAGTGAGGAGCCGGCATCGGCCGCTTGGGTATCAACCGCGAACTGAGCCCATTCAGCAGGTTGCGGTAACCAGCTTTGCCCGTCAGGGGAGAACCCGAATGCGGGCTTGTCAGCCTCCCACGGGATTGGTACCCGTTGTCCGTCACGTCCAGCTTCAGCACCTTGAGTACGGAAGAAAGTGGGATCTTCCCGAACTTCATCAGGCAATGTCATGTGCTCGGGCAGGGACAGTTCCTCACCTTGGTAGATATAACAGGAACCCGGTAATCCGGCTTGCAAAAGATGAGCCGCTAACGCCCTGCTATGGCCAAGGGTTACATCGGGTTGTTCATCGCCGGGACGAATCCCATCGGGGCCTTTACCGGTCTTCTTTAACCCCATACGGGAGGTTGCGCGTACAACGTCGTGATTGGATAGCACCCATGTGGTAGGAGCACCTACGGCGTCCATTGCCTGCAAAGAGGAAGTGATAACTGTACGTAGCGGCTGGGCGGCGAACGGCGTAGCCAAGAAAGCAAAATTAAAAGACTGGCTCATTTCATCTGAGCGTACGTATTTTGCTAAGTCCTGTTCAGTTTCCACCCATGCTTCGGCAACCAACATACGATCCGGGCCGAACTCGTCCAAAACACCGCGCCATTGACGATAGATTTCATGCACTCCATCTTGGTCCCACATAGGAGCTCGCGGAGCGTCCTCGGGCAACCCTGTGCCACCGGTGACCATATTCCAGTTCCACTCCCAATCTGGCAGCGCTGGATCTTTGACTAGTCCATGGGCAACGTCGACGCGGAAACCGTCCACGCCGCGTTCCAACCAGAACCGCAGAATGTCCGCGAATTCGGCGCGCACCTGTGGGTTTTCCCAGTTCAAATCTGGCTGGGACGAGTCAAACATGTGTAAATACCACGAGTCGTCATTTTCCCATGTTGAGCCAGGAGCATCCGCACGGTCCTTTACTCGTGACCATGCCGGACCGTGGAATACGGAAGTCCAATTGTTTGGGGGTTCAATACCGTCTTCCCCGCGGCCGGGCCGGAAGTAGTACAGATCTCGTTCGGGAGCATCTGGTCCGCCAGCTAGCGCAGCTTGAAACCACTTATGAGCATCCGAGGTGTGGTTGGGCACGAGGTCAACAATTACTTTTAAGCCAAGCTCATGGGCTCTATCAAAAAGCGCGAAAGCTTCCTCGTTCGTACCAAATAGCGGGTCAACCTGCCGATAATCGGCTACGTCATATCCGGCGTCTTTTTGCGGGGAAAGATAAAACGGAGAAAGCCACACCGCGTCCGCTCCGAGCTTCGCAATATGGTCAAGGCGTTCAGTAATTCCCGCAAGATTCCCAATTCCACCCTTCGTCGTAGCGAAGGAACGCGGATAAATCTGATAGATTACCGCGTTTTGCCACCACTGGGTGGGTGTCGTTCCGGCATGAATAAGTTCGCCAGTCATCGTACGTCCTATCAATTTAGTGTGTGCATGGATCGAGAAGAAATAAACGGATCGAGAAGAAACAAATCGATCGTGATGAAACAACAGGGTTGGGTTCTCAATTAAGAACCCAACCCTGAGTTAAGGGATTAACCACGTTAGGAGGAGCAACCGCTTGAAGGAGTAACCTCCTTCAAGGATTAACTACGCCGTGCGCAGTTAACACTACTCGTCGGTAGCTTCCGCCTCTTCAGCAGCGTCGGCGTCGATCACTTCAGGATCGGCCTTCTTCGGTGCAAAGTAGACGACGCCGAGCGGTGGGAGCTGTAGGAGAGCCGATTGCGCGCGGCCATTCCATGGCACATCCTCGGTTTCGACAGTGCCCATATTGCCCACACCAGAACCGCCGTACTCAACGGCGTCGGTATTCATAATCTCTTCCCACTCGCCGGGGAAGGGGAAACCGACACGGTAGTCGAAGTGAGCTTGCCCCGAGAAGTTCGCAGCAACAACCACGATATCGTCATCAATATTGGACTTACGCAGGTAGGTCAGCACGTTATTATCGCCGTCCGAACCGTCAATCCACTCATAACCGTGATAGGTGAAGTCATCGGACCACAGCGCCGGGTGCTCCCGGTAGACCTGGTTCAACCGAGCAACACAGGACATAACGCCGTCGTGGTTTGGATTATCGGTGAGCCACCAGTCCAAACCGGCACCTTCATTCCACTCGTTAATCTGCGCAAACTCTTGACCCATAAACAGTAGCTGCTTGCCCGGATGCGACCACTGGTAGCCGTAGAGCAAACGCACACCGGCGAGTTTCTCCCAATCGTTACCTGGCATCTTCGAATACAGCGAGCCCTTGCCATGGACCACTTCGTCATGGGAAAGCGGTAGACAGAACTTCTCCGAGAAGGCGTATACGAGGGAGAAAGTAATTTCTCCATGGTGCCAGCGTCGGTTGATCGGCTTCTCCTGCATATAGCGCAGGGTGTCGTTCATCCAGCCCATATTCCACTTCAGGCCGTAGCCGAGACCGCCATCGGACGTCATCGCGGTGACGCCTTCCCAGGACGTGGATTCTTCGGCGATCATCATAATGCCCGGGTAGTTATGGTAAGCGGTAGCATTCGATTCTTGGATGAAGGCGATCGCTTCGAGGTTTTCCCGGCCACCGTACATATTCGGCTCCCACTGGCCCGCCTCACGCGAGTAGTCCAAGTAGAGCATCGAAGCAACCGCATCGACGCGGATACCGTCGATATGGAACTCTTCGAGCCAGTACAGTGCATTAGCAACAAGGAAGTTCTTCACTTCGCGACGGCCAAAGTTGAAGATGTAGGTTCCCCAGTCTGGATGTTCGCCGCGGTGTGGGTTCGGATCCTCATAGAGTGGGGTTCCGTCGAACCGTGCCAGCGCCCAATCATCCTTAGGGAAGTGGGCCGGGACCCAGTCCATAATAACGCCGATACCAGCCTTATGGAGTTCGTCAATGAGGTAACGAAGCTGATCCGGGGTGCCGAAACGGGCGGTTGGTGCGTAGTATCCACTCACCTGATAGCCCCACGAAGGGCCATAAGGGTGCTCAGATAGCGGCATGAACTCCACATGGGTGAAGCCCAAATACTTGACATGGCCGATAAGCTGCTGGGCCATATCTTCAAAGTCGAGACCCAAACGCCACGAGCCCAAATGGACTTCGTAAATCGAAATCGGACCGGTATGCGGATCGCGCTTGGCTCGCTCGGTCATCCACTCATCGTCCGTCCACTCATAGTCGGACTTGGTAATAATCGACGCGGTCGACGGCGGAATCTCGGTGCGTTGAGCGTACGGATCGGCCTTCTGATGCCACGATCCATCTTGGAACTGGATTTCGTACTTGTAACGGGCGCCTTCGTACGCTCCGGGGATAAACAGTTCCCATACTCCGGAAGTGCCCATCGTGCGCATAGCGCTTACCGCGCCATTCCACGAGTTGAAATCGCCCATTACCCGTACGGCTTTCGCGTTCGGCGCCCATACGGCAAAGCTGGTGCCGTGAACTGGGCCGAGTTCAGATTCGTAGGTGTGCAGGTGGGCGCCGAGAACTTCCCAGAGCCGTTCGTGGCGACCTTCGGAGAAGAGGTACAGGTCAACTTCACCAATCGTGGGCAGGAAGCGGTATCCATCATCGGTGACTGATTCAAATTCACCATACTTGGCGCGGACACGATAGTCGGGCACCTCAGTGCCTTCAAGCACCGCATACCAGATGCCATTAAATTCGTGGGTGGCCTCGTATTTGCCAGTGGCAGTTTCGATAACGACAGAATCGGCGAGGTGCCGCAGGACGCGAATAGTCAGATTCGTTCCGTCCGAGTGCGGGCCGAGCACGTCATGAGGTGCATGATAATTCCCGTTCGAAACAAGGTCGAGAATGTCGTAACCGATACTTAAGGGTGGGAGCATTGTGTTCATTGTTCAACTCTTCCATGTTTTAAATGGTTTGAAAGGCGGATTGAAAAACTTGATACATAGATTCTACCGACCAAGTAACTCATATACGCCAGATAACGGAATCTCGACCCAATCAGGTCGGGATGCTACTTCGTAGCTTACTTCGTATAGCGCCTTATCGAGCGTTAGCGCCATGAGAAGATCTTGCTCATTAGTTGAGATAGTGCCATATCCGCTGAGAAAAGCCGTATATGCGGCCTTTTTCCAGCTGTCGAGGGCGGTTTTAGAGCCCCCAGCTATGTGGGCGGCGCCGGCAGCATAGTCAAAAGAGCGCAGCATGCCGGCGACATCGCGTAATGCGAGATCGGGTTGGACACGCTGAGCGAGGGGACGCAAAGGTTCACCTTCAAAATCAAAGGCAACCCATCCGCGTCCAGGAGCGTTCAAAACCTGACCCAGATGGTAGTCGCCGTGAATACGCTGTAATGCTGGCCATGGTTTTTCCATTGAACGGGCGTATATTTCCTGAATCTGTGGTGCCAGTTCAGCAAGCTCAGGAGCATCATCGATAGCACGCTCAGCTCGCTGTGCCCATGTGGCAGCAATTTCCGCGCGGCGGGCCGCATCAGCAACAACAGTCGGGAAAGAACGGCCAAGCTCATCGTGTATGTTCCGCGTCATTGCACCGAGTGCAGTGATATCGTCAGTGCGTGTTAGCGTCCCGTCAGTTTTTTCTAACCCGACAGTCATTACCTGCCATGCGTCAAGGGCATCACTTAAGAATTCTTGCGCAACGACGAGGTCAGCATTAGCTCCGTTCACTACTGCGCTCAGCGATCCGTATTGGCACACCACTGCGGTAGATCCGGCGTGATCTAATGCTTGTTGTAATTGCACATCAGGATTTTTTCCGGGATTAATCACCCGGAAAACTTTCAGAATCAGACCGGTTGAGCCGGCCGCATCAGCGTGTGCAAAACGGTAAATAATCGAGGTATTTGACTGTTCGGACGTGAGCTTTTCTGCCGCGATAATCTCGGGCAGGTCCTTCGCCAAGCCACGGATAGCATGCGGTACCAGTGCGAGATACGGCAGGTTCGGGTGGGCCGCCGATGTACCAGGACCGACGTCGGACATAGCGTTGGAAGCATTATTGGAGGCATCGAGCGTGGCATACAAGATCGCGTTTTGCCCATCCGGATCAGCGGTTGCGTCCGAAACTGCTAACTGCCCTAATGAGCTACTTACAGTTCCCAGAACATTCGAAAAGCGGCGTTCTTGTTCCGTAAGGAGACAGAAGGTGAGTGGAATTGATAAGAGCCGATCCGTGGACGATACCAAGTACAGGATCGTCGTTGAGGTAGCGGTGCTTCCTAGTACCGCATAAGCACTTGCCTGTAAACGCGGATGGTTTTCTTTGCCTGTAAACCACCGGGCTTGCCCAACTGCTGTCGCGATAACCGACATGACTTCGTCAACATCCCATACGGGATTAAATGACATATGCGCCCTCCGAGATTTTAGCCGTGTGCTTTGCGATCGTATTCATGCCTTGTTCGTTTCAGCGTTTTTATCGGCAGTCGGGGAGGGCCCTTGCATATCTGGTTCAGTCAATACCAACCAGAAAAAATCACGTGATCCGAGCGTCATCCGGTACGATCCGTCGTCGTCCACACGCGGGAAACGGGCACCACCAAAAACATCCGTGGTCGCGTATCCGGCGAAATCTGGGATCTGAATTGTGGTAGCGCGTGGAGTATTGGCTAGATTCATCACGCACAGCACGGCCTGTTCTGCATTCTGACGGACGAAAGCCAACACGGCGTCGTTATCACAGTCCAGTAGTGTAAAGGTGCCATTGCCCATGACCGGAAGCGTGGAGCGTACCTCGAGAATACCGCGGGTCCAATGTAACAGTGAGGTGGGTTGGGCGAGTTGGGATTCCACATTAACCGACTGGTAGTGGTAGCCCAAGGACTCAATTAACGGCAAATAGAGTTTGCCCGGATCGGCCGTGGAAAAACCAGCGTTCCGGTCCGGCGTCCATTGCATAGGCGTACGTACGCCGTCGCGATCGGGGAGCCAAATATTGTCTCCCATTCCGATTTCGTCTCCGTAGTACAGACACGGTGAACCGGGTAACGAAAGCAAGAGCGCGTTTGCTAGTTCAATTTCCGCACGAGAATTTCCCAAAAGAGGAGCCAGACGACGCCGGATACCCACGTTCGCCCGCATGCGCGGATCAGGGGCATACCAGCCATACATTTTGGCTCGTTCCTCGGTGGACACCATTTCGAGAGTCAGCTCGTCATGGTTACGTAAGAAGGTCCCCCATTGACCGCCAGCTGGAATATCTGGAGTAGCCTTCAAAATCTCGCGGATTGCGGTGGCACGCTGATCACGTAACGCATAGAAAATTCGGGGCATTACCGGGAAATGGAAGCACATATGGCATTCCGGGTTTTCGTCGGTTCCGAAATATTTCACGACGTCTTTTGGCCACTGGTTTGCTTCAGCTATGAAAATTCGGCCGGGGAATTCGGCGTCGATCGTAGCCCTAAGTTTGGCGATAAACTCGTGGGTTTGCGGAAGATTTTCACAGTTCGTGCCCTCTTCCTCAAACAGGTAAGGAATCGCATCCAAACGGAAACCGTCCACACCTAGTTGCGCCCAAAAACGCACAATATCGATAACGGCTTCTTGTACGGCCGGATTTTCATAATTTAAATCTGGCTGGTGAGAGAAGAACCGGTGCCAGAAATACTGGCGGCGAACCGGATCTAACGTCCAGTTCGAGCCTTCCGTATCAATAAAAATAATGCGGGCATCGGCGTATTCTTCGTCGGTGTCGCGCCAGACGTAGAAATCACCGTAGGGGCCGTCCGGATTAGACCGGGAAGACTGGAACCAGGGATGTTGATCGGAGGTATGGTTGAGCACCATATCGATCACGATGCGGATTCCGCGGGCATGGGCTTCTTTTACCAGCTCCGCGAAATCATCCATCGTGCCATATTCAGATTTGATCGCGGTGAAATGCGAAATGTCATAGCCGCCATCACGCATTGGCGAGGGGTAGAAGGGCGGAATCCACAGCGCATCTACCCCCAGCCATTGTAGGTAATCGAGGTGATTAATTAACCCCCTAAAACTCCCCATCCCGCTGCCGTTCGTATCTCCGAATGCGCGTAAGAGCACTTCGTAGAATACAGCGGTGCGAAACCAATCTGGGTCCTCGGATAAACCGGGGCGATGGACGATGGTATCGCGGATTTTTTGGTCGACAGCGGGAGTGAGGGAGAAGGACGCTAGGGTCACTGATTGAGTACCTTTACAGACAGAATATGGGCTACTTGACCGTGTGGATCAAGACGGACATAGGGACGATCATTCCACAAATACGTCTCGCCCGACATTTCGTCTGTTACTTCGATAACCGGGCGGCCATCCCATGTCGCCTTAGCACCAAAAGGATCAAGATTGAGATCGATTTGAGCATCACGCGAAGCGTACGGGTCCAAGTTAAGAACAACGATCACGGCGTCACCCTTGCCATCTGGAGTTTCTTCCGGACGGGCAACCTTGGTAAAGCACAAGATCTTGTCGTTCGTCGTCGGATTAATCGTGACGTTACGCAGACGTTGCAAAGCCGGATGCTTTGCCCGGATATCGTTGAGCATGCCAAGCAAACGGGCAATACCGTTGTGTTCGGCCGCCTTGAAATCACGGCTCTTGTACTCGTACTTCTCGTTGTCGATTTGCTCTTCAGCACCTGGACGAGCTACGTTTTCCACCAGTTCATAACCGGAGTAAATACCCCATGATGGCGAACCGGTAGCGGCCAATACTGCCCGGATTGCGAAAGCCGGAGTACCGCCGCGCTGCATGTATGGGGTGAGAATATCGTGGGTTGTGGGCCAGAACGACGGGCGGATCCGATGATCAGACTCGCGCGAGACCTCCCACAGGTAATCTTCGATTTCCTTCTTCTCATTACGCCATGCGAAGTAGGTGTAGGACTGGTGATAACCCAGCGCACCCAACGTTTGCATCATCGGCGGATTAGTGAAAGCCTCCGATAGGAAAATGACTTCGGGGTGCTTCTTGCGGAAGTGTTCCAAGATGCGCTGCCAGAAGCACAGGTTCTTCGTATGCGGATTATCGATGCGGAATAGCGTCACGCCATGATCAATCCACTTTTGGAAGATGCGCTTGAGCTCTTGGTAAATCCCTTCGGGATCATTATCGAAGTTAAGCGGATAAATATCCTGGTACTTCTTCGGCGGATTTTCAGCAAAAGCAATCGTGCCATCTGCCCGGGTGGTAAAGAATTCCGGATGCGTGGTCACCCATGGATGATCAGGGGAGGCCTGCAAAGCAATATCAAGAGCAACTTCCATATCGAGCGAGCGAGCCTTAGCTACGAAGGCATCGAAATCGTCGAAGGTACCTAGATCCGGGTGGATCGCGTCGTGTCCACCTTCATGAGAACCAATAGCGTATGGCGAGCCCGGATCGCCCGGCTCAGCAGTGAGCGTATTGTTCTTGCCCTTGCGGTTGGTGGTACCAATCGGGTGGATCGGGGTCAGGTAGATAACGTTGAAGCCCATGCCGGCAACGCGATCCAGGTCGTCAGCGGCGGTCTTGAGCGTACCTGAGACCCATTCACCGGTCTCTTCGTCCTTGTAGGCGCCGATAGTGCGCGGGAAGAACTCGTACCAAGAACTGTAAAGAGCCAGCTCGCGATCCGCGTAGACCTTGTAACGTGCTGATTCAGTCACGCCGTCACGCAACGGGTACTTCTTGAGCGCAGCCATAACATCATCCGATGTAGCAGCTGCCAGACGCTGTTCAGCCGGTGGCCGCTTCTTGGAGAACTCTAGAATCGCTGCCCGGAGGGTTTTACGCTCATCGGAGCGCAAGGGCGTACCGGCGATAATCCGCTTAAAGAGCACCTCAGCTTCGAGGAAGACCAACGGAATATCAATACCAGCTTCCACCTTGATCTTGGCGCCGTGCAACCACGTGGCATACGGATCCGACCATGCCCGGACGAAAAACTCGTATTCGCCGGTGTCTGGCGGGGTAAGCCAGCCTTCGTAGCGGAAGAGCCCGGGGTGCACATCCTTCATTGGTGCAACCTGGATTTCCTTACCCTTCGCATCCACAAGGACACATTCGGCGGCGAACTTGCTGTGGCCCTCACGGAAAACAGTGGCTTGTACCGGGAAAGATTCACCTTTAGTTGCTTTCGCAGGCCAAGCTCCGCCTTGAATTTGCGGGCTGACATCAATAATCGGAATACGTCCGATACTTGCATAAGGCGCCCGCTGTGGAGCTATGAGCTCGTACCCTGAAGGGGCTGGAGCTTTCACATTGGCAGTTTTGCTAGCTGCACTCTTACGAGCGGCAGTTCGCTTTGCCGGAGCCTTTTTAGTAGTAGAAGTTTTGCTCGCAGCGGTCGCAGCCGGGCGAGCCTTAGCATTCTGGGTTTTCTTTGAAGTAGTCACGCTCAATAGTCTAGCCAACTTTGCAATCCTAATCACATGACATTGCGGCAATGACCTACTCCGTGGACAAAACCCGTTCGGCAAAGCTGAAAGATAGCCTAAGGGCGGATTTCCAACAGAAAATTGTTGAAAATCCGCCCTTTCAGCTTTCTAAGCTCACTTCATCTGATATGAAGCGATGAGCTATTAGATCTTGGTTTCGTCCAGCTTCCACACGTCACGGGAGTAATCAGCGATCGTGCGGTCCGAGGAGAACCGACCCGACTCGATAATATTCTTCCAAGCCATCTGAGCCCAGTGGCGACGATCCTTGTAGTCCTCAGCCATACGGTCACGGGTTTCGCGGTAGTCTGCGAAGTCACCGATCACGTAGTAGACGTCAGCTGGCTCCCAGCTCGGCTCATACAGCGAGTTGAGCAGGTCATGGAACATGCCGGTGCCGCCGTCGTCAAAGGTGCCGTCAACCAGCGAATCCAGTACGCGTTTCAGGCCCGGGGTCTGCTCTGCAACATAACGCGGGTTGTAGTTCAAACGCAGCTCCGGAAGCTCTTCTTCCTTCGCGCCGAAGATGTAGGCGTTGTCGTAGCCGACTGAATCCACGATTTCGACGTTAGCGCCGTCCAGCGTGCCCAGCGTAAGCGCGCCGTTCATCATGAACTTCATGTTTCCAGTACCGGAAGCTTCCTTACCAGCAGTGGAGATCTGCTCGGAAACATCGGTTGCCGGGATGATCTTCTCAGCCGGGGAAACATTGTAGTTCTCGATGAAAACAACCTTGATGGTTTCGTTGACATCCGGATCGTTATTAACTAGCTTGGCAATCTCGTTGATGAACTTAATAATTGCCTTTGCTCGGACATAGCCTGGAGCTGCCTTGGCGCCAAAGATGAACACGCGCGGGGTGACTTCGAGGCTCGGATCATCCTTGAGACGGTAGTACAGGTCCAGAATGTACAGCGCATTTAGAAGCTGACGCTTGTACTCGTGCAGACGCTTAATCTGAACGTCGTAAACAGCATCAGGGTTGATTTCGATGCCCTGACGGTTCTTAATCCACTGAGCAAAATCAACCTTGTTAGCGTGCTTGATCTCGTTCAAACGGGCCAGTACGGCGTCGTCGTTCATGTAGCTTTCCAGCTTCTTGAGCTCGTCAAGGTCCGAAACCCAAGCATCCGAACCAACCAGCTCGGTCAGTAGAGCCGACAGGCGGGGGTTGCACTGATGCAGCCAACGACGCGGGGTAACACCGTTCGTCTTATTGTTGAACTTCTCCGGCCAGATGTCATGCCAGTCATGCAAGGTGTCCTTCTTGAGGATCTCCGTGTGCAATGCGGCTACACCGTTAATCGAGTAGGCCGCGTAGCAGGCGATCCATGCCATGTGGACCATATTGCCCTGAACCGGGGACATATAGTCGATCTTGCCCGGGTGCATATTAAGAGCGGCGAGCTCTTCGCGGAAACGACGATCGATTTCACGCACAATCTGGGTGATACGTGGGAAAAGACGGTCGAAAATCGACACTTCCCAGGTCTCGAGCGCTTCGGCCAGAACCGTGTGGTTGGTGTAAGCAAAGGTGCCGGTAACAACCTTCCATGCGTCATCCCACTCGAAGCCATGCTCGTCAAGGAGCACGCGCATCAGCTCTGGGATGGCCAGAACCGGGTGGGTGTCATTGAGCTGGATCGAGTTGAACTCAGCGAAGTTGGTCAACGTACCGTGCTGCTCGAGATGGTTCTTAATAATGGTCTGCAACGACGCCGATACGAAGAAGTATTGCTGGCGAACGCGCAGAACCTTACCTTCATAGGTGGAATCGTTCGGGTAGAGCACGCGGCAGATGTCGTGAACGCGCTCGCGTTCAACAATGGCATCCGTGAAACGCTGAGAGTTGAAAGCGTCGTAATCGAACTCTTCAACTGGCTCTGCCTTCCACAGGCGTAGCGTGTTGACATTGTCCGTGCCGTAGCCGGTAATCGGCATATCGTAGGGAACTGCACGCACTTCCAGATCGGCGTAGTTCACGCGAACCTGTTCTTCTTCCCGGCGGATAACGAAGGGGTAGCCCTCTTCCATCCACGCGTCCGGCTTCTCCTGCTGGAAGCCATCTTCAAAGTACTGCTTGAACAGGCCGTAACGGTACAAGATACCGTAGCCACGAACCGGTAGGTTCATGGTGGCCGAGGAATCAAGGAAGCAAGCTGCCAGACGGCCTAGGCCGCCATTTCCTAGAGCAGCATCCGGTTCAGCTTCGAGCACATCGGAAAGATTTTGTCCGAAAGCGTTGAGCGCTTCGGAGGCTTCTTCAATCATGCCGATATTGTTGAGATTGTTCAGCAATGCGCGTCCCATAAGGAACTCGGCAGAGAAGTAGTGCTGCATCCGGCCGGCATTGTATGCCTTTTCGGTTTTCTCCCAGTTATCAGCAATGCGGTCAACTACCGCGTTCGACAGAGCAGTCCAGTATTCGGTGGGCGTACCAGAACGCTCATTGCGTCCTGAAACGGCGCGAACCTGCATACCGACAGACGTCGTCATATCCGGGCGATTCATATAGTCCCTTTCTTAGGAGACGGATTAACACTCTTCAATCGTACGTTGTTTATTTTTTGCGGCAATTTCCGTAGCGTAAAATAGCGTCAATATCTCACTAATGCGCGTAACTTCACAGCGCCGTATTCTTGGGATAGGGCTAAAGGAGGTCTGGTATGGCGAATGGAACTCCACCCATTGGGGTGAACCATTACGATCCGCATGTGGGTTATGCGGATGTAAACCCGGGCGTAATGCTCACGAGTAACGATGATCCGCGCCAGAGCAGATACAAATACAATGCTTTTATCTCCTACCGGCACGTTGAGCCGGACTTTGCGATCGCTCAAGAGCTACACACGCTAATCGAAACCTATAAAGCACCAAAGAATCTCGCCGTACGGCAACACGATAATTTTCGAGTATTCCGAGATCGGGAAGAACTGCCTACCGGAGAGCTCGGCGCTTTAATCAACCAAGCCCTTGCTGATTCCGAATATCTTATAGTGGTGTGCTCTCCACGCACCCCGTATTCTCCGTGGTGTCGGCGGGAAATCGCGGAATTTCGCAAAACCCATGAAGATTCCCAAATCATTGCGTTGCTCGTTGAAGGCACCCCAGAAATCTCTTTCCCTCCTGAACTGCGTAACCTGTCCACCACCGTCGTCACCGCCACTGGAGAAGATACTGAGGTAGCCATTGAGCTACTTGCCGCCGACGTGCGCACCCAGTTCGCCCGGCAACCAAACTTCCCAGGCTACGCCCACATCCAAGCTACGAATCCAAAAGTGCTTGCCGAAGAAACAAAACAGACGCGCCAAAACCTGAAAAAGACCGAGATTCACCGGATTATGGCAGCGATCCTAGGCGTTTCGCTTGGAGATCTTACCCAGCGTCAGCGCGAACGGAAAATGCGCAGAGCGATGACCGCAGCGGTTGCTTTTGGCACCGTTATTACCGCGGTCGCAATTGCCATGACGTCGCTATTCTTTGCCGCGCAACGGGCCGAACGGGAAGCGAATGATAATGCGGCGCAATTGCTATTAGATGCGGCCGCCACGTCAATGGATCAAGGAAACCGAACATACGCCCTAGCACAAGGCCAGGTCGCAATGGAAACGATTAACTCGTCTATGGACGGGTATGAAGCGTCGCGATCGGCCTATCACGGATTGCTCTTGGAAGGGCTGGAGTACGGGCCGTTTACCGGCGTCGCCCAGATCGACACCGGCGCTTTAACGCCGTACATCTCTTTAGCTGCGAACTCCGAATACGTTGTGACGGGTGGACGCGGTAATACAGCCGTCGTGTGGGAGCTACAATCGGGCCAGCTCATGTACGAATTTGAGGCGTCTTCCCCGGTGATTCGCGCGCACTTCCGGGGAGATAACGAGCTGGTTATTGTATCTACCCGGGCGATTGAGATCGTTAGTCTCGATTCAGGTCTGTCCACGACCAAATACGATGTTAATGTTGACCGGATTGAAACGTCTCGAATGTTCGGCAACGAAAACTATCTTGCAGTGTTACCGTCGGACTATTCGTTGCTAGTTTATGACTTGCGAACAGGCGAACAAGTCTATGAGGACGCGCAGCGTTATGTTGGGCTTTACGCGGATTACAAACGTGATGAGCCGCTGGTGGCGACAACCAATGATGATTACACGACGTCGGTTGTTGACGTATCGACTGGTAAAGAAGTAGCGCTTTTGGATGCTCCGCCAAAGGACCCAGAATTTTCCTATGGGTACAATGTTTCCCCATTCTTTTCTGGTGATGGGAGCACCCTTATCTTGGTTGATAATGTGGCGGTGACGTGGATTGACACTAAAACTTGGGAAGTCACGGAGTATTTACCGGATTTGTACACGACGATCAATGATTCGGTTTTTAAGCTCAGCTACGACGGAAATATTATTCTGCAATATACGCTGTACTCGACTGCGCCGATGCGAATTGATCGCCCTGGTACGGGAATGAACAAAGAACCCAAAGACGGCGAGTATCAAGGCTATACCTACCTTTCCTTGTCCGATGTTGCACAAAAAATAGTCGCACTTGCAATGTCTCCAGATAGCAAATGGGCCGTGGTAGCGTACGAAGACGGCACTTTGCATGCGTGGGATTTACAAGATCCGAACGCTTATGGAAACTCCAGCCATGTACCGGAGAGCCACGATATGCCGGTAATAGATGCCCGACCGCAGTCAATGTATTTCACGCCTGATTCGCAGTATGTTGCAGTGTCGGCAGCTGACGGGTCGGTTACCGTTATCGCAGTTACTGGCACCCGCGAATCCAATTTTATTGATGGCGCTGTGGGGCAGTCTTCCGCCAATGGCCAATGGTTTGTGACGGCCACAGAATACGAATATTGGGTACACGAGGTTGGGTCTGACGGTTCGTTGTCTACCACGCAACTTCAAGGAACCTATTTCCCGGTGGACGGAGGAGCAGAAACAGCCCTGTATGGAAACGCTATTTCCGATGACGGAAAGTTGATGGCGATGGTTTCCTACACCGGTAAATATCTCGCATTGGCCCAGATTCAGGGTGGACGACAACATGGTTTAGAATTGGGCGAAATAATCGAACTGCCGCCGACCGTGGTGGATTTGGCCTTTGACCGGAGCCTACAACCAGTATTCGATTCGGAAAATAATCTGTATCTGCCGGGAATGGACGGAATAGTACGGCGGATTAATCCTGATGGACAGTGGGATCGGGAGTACCAGATTGGCGACTCGCTGATGAACTCGATGGCAATTGATACTGCATCGCAGATTATCGCGGTGTCGTTTATTACGGGTGAATACGTCATGTTTAACTATGCCACCGGTGACATCGTATACGAGGGGTTAGGCCAGATTATTGACCTCCAGAACGATAACGGTACGCTCAGGGCGTTGGGCATTTATTCTGGTGCTTTTTTCACTGTGGAAAACGGCCAACTGAAAAAGGGATCTGAGATTCAGGTGTCGTTAAAACGCGATTTTTATGGACGAACCCTCGCTACGGCGTCGTACGACCAAAAGTACGTTATCGCGGAAGGGAGTAATGGAAACCCGGTATTGCTTGATGTAGCTACTGGCACGAGGATTCTGGAGATTGACAACCGCGGCGTGCTTTCCAACTCGATGCAGTTCCTGGGGAATACGTACGCGTACGCGTATACGACTTTCTCTACAACTAAGCTGAACACGGACCCGGATTCGCGTCTGGGATGGATCGAGTCTTTGGACAACCTTCAACAGCGGGTCACCGGCGTCGTCAGTGAATATGATCTGGAAGCTGTTCGGGAAGGCTTTTTCTAAGCCCTTGAGGCCTAGGCGAAGGAGTATTAGTGAAATCAGTATTCGCTCACCGCGACGAACACGAGCGGCGCTCGACCATTTACTTCCTCATCTTGTTTTCCGTGAGCTTTGTGTGCGGCGTCGTCGGATCTGCGATGGTGTACGGTACGGCCGGGCCATGGCACGAGCGGATTATTCAAACGCTATATTCGACCGGGCGGCTTTACGTTTTCGAAGGCACGCTTGATATCGAGATCGGTCCGTGGCCGTATGAGATTGCCCGGTGGGCGGCTCCGGCGACGACGGTAGTTGGCATTTTCGCGATATTCGAGTCGCTGTTGTGGCAGGCGCGCCAGCGGGTACGCCGGGCGAAAAAGGGGCATGTCACTGTTCTCGGCTCGAATGAAGAAACGTTGATTTTTGTCAATAATTTGCGTGAAGAATACCCCGATCAGACGATTCAGGTTATTGTTCCCGACGACGTCGATGAGATTTTTATTCGTCGCTTGCAGTCTTCGCGGGCCTTGGTTCGCATGATGCGTTTCGAACATCCGAGCTCGGGGCGTTTTAAGCGGGCTTTGCGGCGGTTGAATTTGGACGACGCGCGTGCGGTTGTTTCCTTTGAAGACGAGCCAGCTTCTTTTGCGCATATTCGGGTGATTTCGCGGGCGTTAGGGGATTTGAAACAGCGGATTGCGGTGTATATCGAATCGAATGATCGGCGTATTCAAACAATTGTCAAAGATGTGATGGACGATTGCCCGAATATGAATGTGAACTATTTTTCTGCACGCGAATTAGTCACTTCTGCGCTAATTGATGATCCAGCTTTCACAATTGTGCCGCGGCACGAGTCTACGGACCGTCCGGCCTTAGCGCGTACCTATCGTGATGTTGCGCAGGTTGTGCCGTCACCGCATTTTTTAATTATCGGTTTTGCTTCGCTTGGGCAAGACATGGTTTTGCATTTGACGAATTCGGCGGTGACAAATCCGATTGCGCCGATCCGTTTTACGATCGTGGATCCAGAAGTGGAGCTACGCTGGGAAAACTTTATTGCCCGCCGTCCGGAGCACGAACGAGTGATGAGCGTGCGCCGGGTTGCTACTTCAACAGAGAATCAGTTGTTCACCGACCTCGTTAAGGAGATATCAGAGACTGATCCGCCCACTGCGGTCTTATACTGTCAGCCAGATACTCAAGAATCGATTTTGAGTATTGATTTCGTGGCTAGATATATCCAAGACGCGAAGGTGGCTGTGTATTCGCCGGCGCATGATCAACATGAGATTCTCACCGAGGCGATTTCCGCGCGTGGCATCGATGTGGTTTTCTTTGGCGATTTGGACGATTCATTAACTGGAACGAATGTGTTTTCCGAGTCCCTATATCAGCGTGCGAAAGATTTTAATGTGGAGTATTCCCGGGCGTATGCTCAGGTAGAGTCGCGTGCGCTAAGTTCGGCAGAGCAGCTGGAACAGCTGGTTAAAGAAGCTCATAGTCAATGGGAGCTCTTAGACGCGTTTAAAAAGGAATCTTCATTGGCACAAGCCCGACATGAGAGTACGAAAGCATGGGTGCTTGGAGTGCTTAACGACAAGTTCGTCAACACCTCGGTAGCGCAGGTCGTGGCGGATTGGAAACGTCAACTGGTTGATGCCCCTGGTCAGGGTCAGGAACGAGTAGAAAACCAAGTTCGGGTGATCGAGGCAGATCCACTGATGAACTATATGTGTGCCCTCGAGCATAAGCGGTGGGCAAATTTCCACTATATGCGCGGGTATTCTTACGGGGAGTTTTCTGATGTAGGCCGTACGCATCCGTCACTGGTTGATGATTGGGATGAGTTTTTGACCAATGAGGATTTGCGGGGCAAAACTGGAACGCCATTGCGGTACCAGGTTATTTACGACATGCTCTCGGTTTTATTGGTAGCTGATGAGCGGCTGTAGTGTCTGTCTGAAAGAAACCTAAGAGTTTCTTAAGGCAGATGAGAAAACCTTAATATTCGTCTAGCACGTTTTTTCATTCTCGGTTTGCATACTTAAGTCAACAGCGGAAGTGATGCATATGAATCCGCGAGACAGACCAATCCGGTAAATGCCGGGGATGAAAGGACAATACGATGACTAACAAGAAGAAGATGTGGGCAATTTCTGGTTCCTTGGCCGCTGCCGTGCTGATTACCGGTGGTGCCGGAATGGCACTCGCTAACAAGAGCGATACGACCAACAAGCCTGAAGATACTGCTGTTACCATTCCGGCTAATGAGCAACAGCAAGCGAATACTGCTCCGTCCCCGGTATCGGCATCTGATATCGACACTCCGGCACAGACCTACTCGGCACCGTCCGCAGTATCGGCTCCGGATCCAGCTCCGGCACAGACTTACTCGGCACCAAGCCCGGTTTCGGCTCCGAGCCCAATCTCTGCACCGAGCCCGGTATCCGCGCCTTCGGCTGGATCCTAATAAAAGCTTCGCGGTACGTTATAACGATCAAAGCCGTTGAATAAAACACCTTTGGGCAACTTCGATGGGATTTATAGGTTGTCCAAAGGCTAGCGGTAGATTATTGAGTACTCACCTACAAGTTCATATCTCCGCATGGCGGGCCAGGTTTTACTTCCTCCTGGCCCGCCGTTTCATTTGGGTTGCGTTCTTCGATTTTTGAGCCCAAACTCCCGCTTCTAGATCTCCAGAGCCCACTTTTATCTCATCAACCCGTTCACAGCGCCCCAAAGCCGACTTTCAGCTCCCTAAAGTCCGTTTCTAGCCCCTAAAGGGGCTCTTCACATTTGAGTGTCACTAAGGGGTGTGAATTTCAGCTGTTGGGCTGCGCGTTTCAGGTGGTTATTTTTGTCAACTGCTAGTCAGGCAAGCCCGTTTGGTGGTGGTCTCGGTGTTGATTGGTGCGATACCAGCTCCATCTGAACCTAAGTATCAACTTTTACCACATCCAGCGCTATATACGGCTTGGATGTGGTAAAAGTTGATACTTACGTTC
>JAAYWS010000121.1 GCA_012516575.1 Actinomycetaceae bacterium | reverse complement strand
GCTTTCCCAGCCCGGGTGGCTCATGATTTGATTGCTGACGGCGAGCATTGGCCAATCACTGCGATTGTCCCAATGAATCCACAAGAACTGGAATTGCAACTGGGCGGTCATGATTTTATGACGCTTGGTGTAACGCTTAACCCAGACGGCACTCGCGATATGAAGGTTATTGCGGGAATGTCAGAAGGTTTGGCATGGTCCCGTCCGGACGACTACGCCCGGCTTACCGAGATTGTTGCTGATCCGAATGTCACGATGCTGACTATGACGATCACCGAAAAAGGCTACGTCATCCACGATTCGCAAGGTAATCTTTCCGAGCAGGTGCTTGAAGATATCGCTTCTGATCCGCGCGAATTCCATAAGAACACCATGGCAAATGTGGCAGGTCTCCTCGTTCATCGTTTTGATGCAGGTGGAGCGCCGTTCAATGTCATGTCCTTCGACAACTTCTCCCATAACGGTGACAAGCTTCGCTCCTCCATCCTCGAAGTGATGAATGGCTGGCTAGATGCAGGCAAGATTTCTGCTGATGTTATCGACTGGGTGAAGGACCCTTCCAAGGTTGCTTTCCCGATCACGGTGATCGACAAGATCACCCCGCGTCCAAGCGAGGATATTGCCAAGGAACTTGGCGAACTTGGCTTTACCGATATGGAGTTGCAGTACCTCGGCCGCACTCCATTAGCTGGTTTTGTTAATGCCGAGCCGACCGAATACCTCATTATTGAAGACGTACTCGTGGGTGAGGTGCCGGACTTTAATAAGTACGGAGTCAATATCACCACTCGTGAAGTCTGTGACGACTTCGAAAACATGAAGGTTACTACTTGCTTGAATCCGTTGCACACGGCTCTGGCAACCGCAGGTGTGTTGCTCGGCTTCCCGACTATTGATTCGGAAATGCGCGATCCTTCGCTGAAGGCACTGGTAGAGCAACTGGGCTGGAAAGAAGGCCTGCCCGTCGTCGTCGATCCAGGTATCGTAAAGCCGGCTGACTTCCTCAAGGAAGTCCTCGAAGTTCGTTTCCCGAACCGTTATCTACCCGACGATCCTGCACGTATCGCTATGGATACCTCCCAAAAGGTAGGTATCCGTTTTGGCGAAACTATTAAGAAGTACATCGCAGCTGGTAAGGATCTGAACGATCTGAAGGCGATTCCACTGGTATTTGCTATTTGGATGCGTTACCTGCTTGCTGTTGATGACTCCGGCCAGCCTTTCGATCCGTCATCGGATCCACTGCTTGAGGAGCTGCAGGGGCATCTGGCCGGTATCAAGCTAGGCGAGGGCGGCGACGTCCACGCGGCGCTTGAACCAATTCTGTCAAATCCATCCATTTTTGGAATTAATCTATATGACACACCGCTAGCCGAGCGCGTGGAAGCACTATTTACCCAACTCGTGGCCGGACCCGGCGCCGTCCGCACAACTCTCGATAAGGAGATGCAGGCATGAAGATGACATTCCGCTGGTACGGAGAGGGATACGATCCGATCCCGCTTCAGTACATCAAGCAAATCCCCGGAATGACCGGAACGATGGGTGTTCTGTCCCAGTACGAAGCTGGTGAAGTCTGGACCAAGGAAGAGATCAAGAAGATGATGGACCAGGTAGCGGAAGCTGGCCTGGAATGTGAAGTCATCGAATCGGTTAACGTCCACGAGGATATCAAGCTCGGTCTTGATACCCGTGATGAGTACATCGAGAACTACAAGATTACTCTTGAGAATCTCGCAGAATTCGGCGTCAAGACTGTTGTTTACAACTTCATGCCGGTATTCGACTGGTTGCGTACCGAATTGGCACATGTTAACGAAGACGGCTCGACCTGTCTGTACTACGACCATGCTGAAATTGAAGGCATGACCCCGCAGGATATCGTCAACAAGACCGCTGAACAGTCCGGTGGCCTGACTCTGCCGGGTTGGGAGCCAGAGCGCCTTGCTCGCCTCGATGAGGTAATGGCCCTCTACCAGAACATGACGAAGGAGAAGCTGCGCGAGAACTGGAAGTACTTCCTCGACGCGATTATCCCAACCTGTGAAAAGGTCGGCATCCGCATGGCTTGCCACCCGGACGATCCGGCTTGGGACCTGTTCGGTATTCCGCGCGCCTACGGTTGCCGCGATGATATTGACGCCATTGTCAAGCTCAACGATTCCGACGCAAATGCACTGTGCCTGTGCTCGGGCTCGCTCGGCTCGAACCCGGACAACGATGTTCCGGCAATCTTCCGCGAGTTTGGCCAGCGTGGCAAGATCGCTGCTGCACACGTCCGCAACGTCAAGTACTTGGGTTACAAGCACTTCCAGGAAGCAGCCCACTGGGCAGCCGATGGCAACCTCGATATGTACGCTATCGTCAAGGCACTCTACGATTACGCGCCAGACGTCCATGTTCGTCCGGACCACGGCCGCATGATCTGGGGCGAGGATGGCCGTCCGGGTTACCCGCTCTACGATCGCGCACTCGGTGCTCAGTACATCCTCGGCCTGTGGGATGCCATCGATAAGGCTGCGAAGGGGGAGTAATAATGACTCAGATTCCAGATCCTACCGAGTTCCTCGAAGCAAACCGCATTGTGCCGGTCGTCGTTATCGATAATGCGGACGACGCCGTAGCAACCGGTGAAGCACTGGTAGCCGGCGGTATCAACTGTGCAGAAGTAACCTTCCGTACGGCTGCTGCTCCCGAAGCAATCGAGAAGATGTCGAAGGTCGAAGGCATGACCGTCGGCGCGGGCACGATTCTTAACCGGGAACAGGCTGAGCGTGCGGCAGCAGCGGGTGCGAAGTTCTTCGTATCCCCGGGCTGGTCCGACGACGTTGCAGCAGTTGCCGCGGAGCTTGACATTCCGTATCTTCCAGGTTTGCAAACCGCAACTGAAATCATGATGGCGCTCAAGTGGGGTGCCAAGGTTGTCAAGTTCTTCCCAGGTGGAGAAGCTGGCGGCCTGAAAATGGTCAAGGCGCTACGCGGCCCATTCCCGGATTTGGCCTTCATGCCATCCGGCGGTGTTAACCCAGCCAACCTCGAAGAATGGATCACTGATCCAGCCATTATCGCTGTCTCCGGTTCCTGGATGATTAAGCGAGACCTTATTGCCAATCACGAATTTGAAAAGATCACACAGCTGTCTGCGGAAGCGTCAGCACGAGTAAAGGAGCTGCTCGCATGAGCCTAATTAAGTTGCGTCCAGTAGAGGAATGCACATACGACGTCGTATCCCTCGGTGAAGTTATGCTTCGCCTCGATCCGGGCGAAGGCCGTATTCGCACCACCCGGCACTTCCGTGCTTCCGAAGGCGGCGGTGAGTACAACGTTGCCCGTGGTATGCGTCGTTGCTTCGGCAAGCGTTCGGCTATTATCACTGCCCTTGTGAAGGACGAGGTCGGCCGTCTTGTTGAGGATCTTATCCTCACCGGTGGCGTAGATACCCGTTTCATCAAGTGGGTTGAGTCGGACGGCATCGGCCGCGCCGCACGTAACGGCCTGAACTTCACCGAACGTGGCTTCGGTATCCGTGGTGCTGTTGGTGCTTCCGACCGTGGCCACACTGCTGTTTCCCAGATGACTCCGGAAGACGTCGATTGGGAATACCTCTTCGGTGAGCTCGGCGTTCGCTGGCTCCACACCGGTGGTGTTTTCGCTGGTCTTTCCAAGCAGTCCGCTGAGGTAGCTAAGGCAGCAATGAAGGCTGCGAAGAAGCACGGCACCATCATTTCCTACGATCTGAACTACCGTCCATCGCTGTGGACTGACCATGGCGGCCTCGAAGAGTGCCGTCGCGTTAACCGCGAGCTGGCACAGTACGTTGACGTCATGATCGGCAACGAGGAAGACTTCACCGCTTCCCTCGGCTTTGAGATCGAAGGCGCAGGCGAGAACCTTGACTCCCTCGAAACCGAATCCTTCCGTCAGATGATCGAGAAGGCCCGTGCGGACTTCCCGAACTTCCAGGTTATCGGCACCACCATGCGCGAAGTTGTTACCGCTTCGATTAACAACTGGTCGGCAGTGGCATGGCACAAGGATCAGGGCTTCGTTAAGGCAACCCAGCGTGACGGCCTCGAGATCATGGACCGTGTTGGTGGCGGCGACTCCTTCGCAACCGGTCTTATCTACGGCATCCTTGAGAAGGACTCGATCCAGGAAGCTGTTGAGTACGGTGCAGCACACGGTGCACTTGCTCAGACCACTCCGGGTGACACCACCATGGCATCGCTTGAAGAAGTCGAGCACGCTGTTCGCGGCGGTTCGGCACGCGTCAAGCGCTAAGCAACCCAAGTTTCGGTGCCGGAGATTCTTAGACTCAGCAAGCTGTTGATCTAAGAGGGAAAACTAGTTTAAAAGCCACTACAACTAGTTTTAGCGGCCACTCGGCACGAATGAAACTCAAAGGCGGGCGATCGGTTGATCGCCCGCCTTTGTTGTGCCTTTATCTGCTCTTCACAGATAGGCGTGTAATTGTTTTCGAGGCTTCCTGCTTCGAGGTGGCTTTCTGGTGCTGGTATTTTGCGGCTTGTTGGCTTCGGCAGACTAAATATTGCGGGTGGCTCCGGTTATAAGACTCGGCAGGGGTGTAAGAAGCGGATTTCTCCGGTTATAAGAGCCGGTAGGGTTATTTAGTACCTATCGCAGTGTCTCCAACGCGCTGATGGCATCCAAGCTGTTGTTT
>JAAYWS010000120.1 GCA_012516575.1 Actinomycetaceae bacterium | reverse complement strand
TAGCAGAAGGCAATATAGGCGAAAACGTTTTGAAATTAGGGAAAATCGAAATATCCGCAGATAGTCTTCGGATAGTTCGATTTTCCCTAATTTCGTGAAGCTACCCAGCCGTCTGAACGCCTTTTTGACGTCCTTTGACCAAGAAAAAGATGCTCCCGACGATCATTAGCAGGCCAGCAACAGCCAGCACGTACAATCCGAGGCCCGCGCAATGCGTTCCAGCCACCCCGAATTCGTTGATAAATAGAAAAGCTACAAATAATCCGAATCCGCCATTGAGAATCGCCATGATAGCGGCACCGAGTTGGAGTTTGGGGTTCTTTCGTGTGATACCCCCAATGGCGAGGCCTGCTCCGACACCACAAAGAAGGAAGTAGACAATAAGTGGTGTTGCCAGCAGAGCAACAAACCATTCGGTGTCCGTTCCAAAATATGAGTCCCACCGATGAATCGGAAGAAACATTGCGATGACTACGAAGATGTACCCCAAGGTCACCAACCGCATAGTTTTGATAGCTGGCGATGTGCCGGCACTAGAGGCACTTGGGGTTGGAGCGCCGGCAACAGGAACATCCGGGCCTGGAGCGCCAGTAGCGGGGGCGCTAGCAACCGGCGTGCTAGCGGCGGCTCTTTCACTTCGCTGATCGTAAATCCATTGGGCTAAACCCTGCGGACAGTGCGGAAGAACCACAATCGCATTCCATAAGTCGGGACGCAAATATGCAATAATCCCTAAATCGTCAGGAGTTAAACTCGGGTCTTGAAGTTGCTGAGCAGTGATTTGCTGCGGATCTAACGTCATTGTTATCGACCTCAAAATATGCGTTATATGTGCGTTAGTAAAAGAATACGCCCATACGATCAGGGAATACGCCAATAGTACCAACTAGGTAAAACTATTCGAGCAGATTCACTTGGTATAGCTGGGTCGCTCTCTCCGCTCATATTCACGCGGTGTAGCTGAGCTACGTCGCCCAGCCCACTCGCAAAACGGAGGGTTAAAGGCCAAAAACGGGAGGCACGTCCTATAACGGACATGCCTCCCGACATTAGCGATAAAGACTCGGCGCGGGTAGAAGTTCAACCCGAGTAAGAACTCGGCGCGGGTAGGAGTTCAACGCGAGTAAAAATTCGGCGCGAGTAGAAGCCCAACGCCAGAACCCTACGCCAGCACCAAAGGCTTAACACTAGCAAAAAGTAGTAGGGGTGGGCGCCGGCAACGAACTGTCCTGCGGAAGAGCAAACCGGATTAGCAGTTTCGCTTTCTAAGACAGTCCGTAAGCGCCCACCCACGCACTCCTACTTATCGAGCTTTGCACGAACCGCCTTGGCACCAGCCACAAGGTTCTTCAGCGAAGCAATCGTTTCTTCGTAGCCACGGGTCTTCAGACCACAGTCCGGGTTAGCCCAAACAAGTTCACCCGGAACCGCGTCAACAGCCAGCTGTAACAGATCCGTAACCTCATCAACCGACGGCACGCGCGGGGAGTGAATATCCCACACGCCCGGGCCGACGCCATGGTCAAAGCCATGGTCACGGAGCTCCGGCAGAACCTCCATACGCGAACGAGCCGCCTCAATCGAGGTCACGTCTGCGTCAAGGCCCGCAATTCCGTCAATAATCTGACCGAACTCGGAGTAGCACAAATGAGTGTGGATCTGGGTTTCGTTCGCAGCGCCAGCGGTTGCCGCACGGAAAGCACCTACCGACCACTCGAGGTAATCTGCGTGCTTCTCTTCATCCAGTGGAAGTAGCTCGCGAAGCGCAGGCTCATCAACCTGAATAACCGCAGCACCCTCAGCCTCTAGCGCACTGATCTCATCGCGCAAAGCCAAGGCAATCTGGTCTGCAACCTCAGACAGCGGAATGTCATTACGCACGAAAGACCACGCAATGATGGTGACGGGACCGGTGAGCATGCCCTTAACCGGACGATCCGTCAACGACTGGGAGTACTTCCACCAACGCACAGTCAGATCTTGCGAACGCGCAACGTCTCCCCACAAAATCGACGGACGGGTGCAACGCGATCCGTAGGACTGCACCCAACCATGCTTGGTAGCTTCAAAGCCTTCAAGCAGCTCAGCGAAGTACTGAACCATGTCATTACGCTCGGATTCGCCGTGAACCAGCACGTCAAGGTCGAGATCTTCCTGCAGCTTAATAACGTCTGCGATTTCCTTCTCGAGGAAAGCATCATAACCGGCGCGGTCAATATCGCCGCGCGTGTATGCCGCACGAGCCTTACGAATCTCCAAGGTCTGTGGGAACGAACCAATAGTGGTAGTTGGTAGCTCCGGCAGCTGCAGACGCTCTTGCTGCGCAGCCTTCCGATCTTCATAGGAGCCACGATTGCGATCCGCTTCGGTCAATCCGGCTACACGCTCGCGCACAGCCGGAACCTTCACGCCAGCGGTTTCCGCACGCGCAGCAAGCACGGCAGTGGCCGCATCAATCTCAGAAGCAACAGCATCCCAGCCCTCAGCCAAGCCCTTAGCCAGCGTCACAACTTCCACGATCTTCTGGTCCGCGAAAGACAGCCATTCGTGCAGGTTCGCATCAATCGTGGCGTCTTCCCACTTCTCCAGTGCCGTATCGTGCGGTACGTGCTGAAGCGAGGTGGTAGTACCAACAGCAACCTTCACACCGGCGTCCTGAATAACCTTCAGCTTCTCAACTGCAGCAGCCAAATCAGCACGCCAAATATTACGGCCATCAATCACACCAGCTACAACGGTAATACCAGCGTCAGCAGCCGCCTTCAAGCACCCAGCGCATGGCAATTCACCACGACCCAGATCAATCGCAACAGCCTCTACACCGGATGTAGCAAGCGCCTTGAATGCCTCCGAAGAATCTCCGTACGGAGCAGCCAACAAAATCTTCGGACGATCTTCCACGCCAGCCAGCTCGCCAGCAACTTCAGCGATCTTAGCAGCCAGCTCGTCACGGTCCAACGTTAGGTTATCCGAAACCAACGCCGGCTCATCAAGCTGAACCCACTGTGCACCGGCAGCCTTAAACGCGGCCAACAGTTCCTTGTAAACTGCAACGACGTCGTCCAAACGCTCCAACGGCGAGTAACCAGCAGGTGCGTTGTCTTCCTCCTTCGCGAGCGCCAAATAAGTTACCGGACCTACGATAACCGGACGAGTGAGGTAACCCCACTCCTTTGCCTCCACGAAACGATCAACCAGATCGGTCGACGCGAGCGAAATCGGCGTATCCGGACCAATTTCTGGAACGATGTAGTGGTAGTTGGTGTCCCAGTACTTCGTCATCTCCTGCGGTGGCAGGTTCTTATCGCCACGAGCCAGCGCAAAGTACAGATCCAACCCGCTACGCCCGCGGAAACGCTCTGGCGCAGCGCCCAGCATCGCAGTAATATCCAGCACCTGATCGTAGTAAGAGGAATTTTCAGGAATCGAAGAATCGTCCTTACCGAGGCCGAGCTCTGCCATCCGAGCGAAATCAGTCCTGCGCACGTCTGCCGCGGCAGCAACCAGCGCGGCTTCGTCAATCTTGCCAGCCCAGTAGCTTTCAAGAGCGCGCTTCAGTTCACGCCCACGTCCAATTCGCGGGTATCCAAGAATGGTAGATGGGAAGGTCATGATGTTCCTTTTCTGTATGGAAATTGTCAATTCTTTATGTTGTGTAAAATTTTTCGTTAGCTGTGCTTATTCCGGGTTTTACGTTACCGGCCGGCACGGACATGTTTTCTGAGATTATTCAGTAGGCTAAACATCTGTTTTGTACCAGGAACTCACCCCTGCAGCTTCTAGTAGGTCGAGCGCAGGCCCGGACTGGTTAAAGGAATATAGGTGCACACCGGGCGCTCCGGCGTCAAGCACGTCGATAATCAACCGCGCTCCCCACTCCACGCCACGCCGATAGGCTTCTTCTTCATTCGGCGCCGAGTCCAGAATAGTCAGGAGCTCATCGGGGGTGGGCACACCGGTCAGTTCCGAGGTGCGGCGGATACGATTCGCGCTTGTTCCGGGCAAAATCCCCGGGATAATCGGGATAGTAATTCCAGCGCGTTCGGCCAAATCCAAGAAAGTGCGGTAACTGTCCGCCGACCAGAACAGTTGCGTAATCGCAAAATCTGCACCCGCGTCTTGCTTCTCGCGCAACCGCTGGATTTCTTGGTCGACCGTGGTCCCAGCCGCCGCGTTTCCGTTCGGGAAAGTCGCCACCGCGATGGTCAGCGGTCTAATCGCATTGCGCAACCGGGTGGACGGCGCTGCCCTGCATTCTTCTTCCTCAACGCGGCGGATTTCGTGGATGAGCTCAATCGCGGAGCTGACGTGTTCCGCGCTGGGCTTCCAATCGGGTTGATCTTCTGGGGGATCACCGCGCAGGGCAAGGAAGGTACGCACGCCGACCCGCAGATAATCGCGAATAATTTGGTCGAGTTCTTCGCGCGGAGAACCGACGCACGTCAGATGCGCGATCGGTTTAACCGGGGTCTCACGTACAAGTCGAGTGATTGTTTCGTGCGAGGTAGAGAAGTCTTTCCCGCCCGCACCATAGGTGACGGAGACAAAATCCGGGCGGTAAGTCATGAAATCGTCGACAGTTTGCCAAAATTTTGGGGCAAGATTCGGACGACGCGGGGGCATCAGTTCGAAGGATACGACGGGGCCATGAAAACGTGGTTTGGTCACGGATTTACTTTCTGTTTGTGCTTAGCTTCCGCAGACATACTGGTCCCTTGTTGACATCGGTGTCAGGGGGGTTGCGGGCGCTCTTACTCGGAGACGTTTAGCTGCACATTCGCGCACGAACAGAGCCCGGGCGAAGCGGGCCAGCACAATTCGATGCGTTAATCATGTCAATCATCTTGGCACAGTTGTACAACATGTCAAATTTTTGGTTCGCTTTATGAGACGACGACGTCCGATCTGTGAGTTATTGCGCGGCCTGCGGGGCTCTTGGGTCACCTCGCGGGGCTTTTATTCAACAGCGGCGGGAAAGCGGCTGGCAAAACGCTCTCCAAAACTGTCCGAGCCGGGTCGTAGGCTTGGACTATGACAATTTCTCTTGGGTTCTTGCTTGTACTTTTGGTGTTTTCCTTGCTTGTCGGCGGGGCAATCGGATACTTGACGGCTGCTTTGCGCGCGGGTGGTGAACGCGAATCTTTGCGTGCCGATTTAGCACGGACGCAACAAGAGCTGTTGCGCAACGAAGGTGCCCGGGCAAGGCTGGAAGAAGAAAATGAAGGCCTAATTGAGCGGGCGCGTGCTGAAGGCAGTCTTCTACAGGCGTTAAGCCCGATCGCGCACCAACTTGGGCAGGTTGATCATTATGTACGCGAGCTTGATGCGAAGAACGCCCAACAGTTTTCACGTATCGCAACGCAGATGAGCAACGATGCTCAGGTCGCCTTGCAGTTACGGGAAACCACCGCTTCCTTGAATGCTGCAATGCGGGATTCTTCGGTACGTGGTTCGTGGGGTGAGGTCCAGCTACGCCGGGTGATTGAAGCGGCAGGAATGCTTGAGCGGGTCGATTTCGATGCGCAAGTAGCCAGTTCAGCATTTGTCACCGAGGCGGACTCACGTGACCGGGATGCTTTCGCCACCCAAGGTGTTTCTTCGGCACGGAGTGCATCTTCCGCCCGGAGTGCATCTTCCGCCCGGCCGGATGTCATCATTCATCTTCCCGGAAACACCCATATTGCTTTGGATGCCAAAGTCCCAATGAGCGCGTATCTACAAGCGCATGAAATTCCACCCACTGATTTGGACCGTGCTCATGAACGTCAACAGCTCTTGGGCGCTCACGCTAAAGCCCTACGAGCACACGTAAAAACACTCAAGAAACGTGACTATCCAGCAGATTTCCCGAACTCGCCGCAGCTGACAATAATGTTTTTGCCTTCGGAAGCCCTATTAGCGCAGGCTTGCGAATCCGATGCGACTTTTTTGGAAGATGCCCTGGCAGATGGGGTTATCCCCACCTCCCCTGCATCGTTATTGGCCTTATTACGTTCAGTGGCTGCGGTATGGCGTTCCGCAGCGGCTTCGGAGGAAGCTCGGCAGATTGTTTCATTGGGTCGGGAATTAGTAGATCGGCTGTCGGTGTTTGTGAACCACTTGTCCAAGCTTGGGGCTGGACTGAGTCAATCAGTTACCGCTTATAACGCCGCAATCGGATCACTCGATAGCCGAGTCTTAGCAACGTATCGCAAGTTTGATTCCCTTGGGGAAAACGCCGGTAACTTGGGTGACCAACTAGCTGGTTCGTATATTGACGACCAGTTACGTAGCTCAGTGCTCCACGATAAATCGGCGTTTCAAGATCCGAATAGTTCAACAAGATCCGGCTAGACCTCTAGGATCCGGTGAGTTCTCTGCCTAGTTCTCTGCAATCCGATTGGTGCTGCGTGCGGTCGAACGATTCTTAACAGATTTATCGCGCGACCGATGCGGTAGGTCAACTTCCACACCGGTAGCTTTCAAATCGCTACGCAGATTCTTCGGTAATGAGAAATGCACGTCTTCACGCACAGTATGCACCGGCTCAGCGATCGTGAAACCCCAATCCTTTAAGGTATCTACCACATCGCGAACCAGAATCTCCGGAACCGAAGCACCCGACGTAATACCGATTGTCTTTGCGCCTTCAACCCACTCCGGGTTTACCTCGTCAGCCTTATCAACCCGGTAGGCAGCTTTCGCGCCCGCATCCAGTGCTACTTCAACTAGCCGCACCGAATTCGACGAATTTGCTGACCCTACGACGATCACCAGATCACACCGTGGAGCCATCGCTTTAACCGCTCCCTGTCGGTTTTGCGTTGCATAACAAATATTGTCACTGGGCGGATCAATCAAATTCGGGAAACGCTCGCGAAGCAGGTTAACGGTTTCCATCGTTTCATCAACCGACAAAGTGGTTTGCGACAACCACACCACCTTATTGGGATCCCTCACCTGTACCGAAGCGACCTCATGTGGACCATTCACCACTTGAATATGGTTCGGGGCTTCTCCCTGCGTACCTTCGACTTCCTCATGTCCGTCATGGCCGATCAACAAAATATCGTAATCATCATTCGCAAAACGTACCGCCTGCTTGTGCACTTTCGTCACCAGCGGGCATGTTGCATCAATCGTTTTTAACGACAACCGTGCCGCTTCCTCATGCACTTGCGGGGAAACCCCATGAGCCGAAAACACGACCCGTTCACCTTCGGGCACCTCGTCGGTTTCATCAACGAAAATCGCACCGCGTTTGGTTAAAGTCTCCACGACAAACTTATTGTGGACGATCTCTTTACGCACATAAATCGGTGCCCCGTACAATTCGAGAGCTTTTTCTACCGTGTCCACAGCGCGATCCACGCCCGCACAATATCCGCGCGGGGTCGCCACTAAAATGCGTTTCCCCTCGTCATTATGCTCCGAAGGAATCTCCGAAGGGAACGCCGAAGCTCCCGCAAGAGTCACTTTTGGATCCGAGAGGTCCGTTTTCCGATTCGTACGAACGGTCTTTGCGTCGTTATTTACCTGAGGCTGATTATTATGAGAAGCAGTCACCCTTCTAGCCTACCTGACCAGCGCCTGAATGGGACTTTCGCCCAGCTGTTAGCGGAACAAAACTCATTATTGTGTGAGTAATGTCTGTTTATGCAAAGGTGCCTTCAGAACTACCACAGTTTGCGCGCGAAACAACGCCAGAGCGACCGTGGCCCCTTCGCCTGCTCAATGTAAAAATCGCCGAATACATTTCAAAAATGTCCCGGCTCTGGGTTGAAGGCGAAATTATCACTCTCGTACGCCGCCCGAACTCCAAAATCCAGTTTTTTACACTCGCGGACCTCGAAGAAAAGTCTGCGATCAACTGCAAAATCTTCACCCACAACCTGCCCGATGGCATCGAATCTGGCGCCCGCGTCGTCGTCTGCGCTAAACCCGATTACTGGACGGGATCCGGCGCACTGTCCTTACACGTTGACGATATTCGTGCCGTTGGTATCGGCGATATTTTGGCTCGTATCGAAGCTCTCAAAAAACGTCTCGCCGCAGAAGGACTTTTTGATCCACAGCGGAAGAAGCCGCTTCCGTTTCTTCCACACCGCATTGGTTTGATTGTCGGGCGCAATACAAAAGCCTTACATGACGTTCAAGTCAATACGCGCGCTCGCTGGGCGGCAGCCGAATTTGAAGTACGCGAAGTCCTCGTTCAAGGACCAGGCGCCGTCGAAGCCATGTTGCCTGCGCTTGCTGAGCTCGATGCCGATCCGGCTGTCGACGTTATCGTCTTCGCCCGCGGTGGCGGATCCGTCGAAGACCTCCTTCCTTTTTCTGACGAACGCCTCCTGCGTGCTGTCGCCGCCGCAACCACACCGATCGTGTCTGCGATCGGCCACGAAACTGACAACCCGCTCCTTGACTTAGTCGCCGATTTCCGCGCCTCAACTCCCACCGACGCCGCAAAGAATATCGTCCCGGATGTAACCGAAGAGAAAATGCGCCTACGTGACACGCTCCGGCGCGGCCGAATCGCTACCGATGCGCTCCTCACCCGCGCCCAAACTGAAATCGAAACACTGCGCTCCCGCCCTATCATGGCAGAGCCTGAACTACTTATTTCCGCCCGAGCAGAAGACCTTGCCAATCTGCAACAGTGGGCACGGACCAATTTCGACCGTGTCTTAACCAGTCACGAAGCCGCATTGCACACTCAGCTCGGCAGACTGCGGACTTTGTCCCCACTTTCTACGTTAGAACGCGGCTACTGTGTAATTATTCAAGAAAAAGGAACCGTTGTTTCATCAACTGATGCCGTCCAAGCCGGTGATCCGATTACTGCCCGGCTACGTGACGGATATGTTGACCTAGAAGTCATCGGCACCCGGAAGACGTATGGAGTGAGTCATGAACGGCACTGACGCCTATCTCGATTCTGCGGCCCTTGATGAAAAAGTTGCTAATTACAGCTACGAAGAAGCCCGCACGAGACTGGTCGAAATTGTCTCGCGCCTCGAACAGGGAAATATCCCTCTTGAAGAAGCCCTCACCCTGTGGGAACTGGGCGAGGCTCTTGCACGCCGGTGCGAGTCTTGGCTCAACGGCGCCCGCGAACGCCTGGCAGCTGCCCAAGAACGCACTCGGCAGGCTCAAGCCGCATCCGAATCCGGGGCAAACAACGCTCCAGCCGTAGTTCCGACTCAGCCCTCCAATCCAACTACATCCGCCGTTCCAGCTAAGGAAGAACAATGAGCTTCCTCGTGATCGGTGAAGCCCTCGTCGACAAAGTCCGCCGCGGCGATACCACCACCACACACCCCGGCGGCTCCCCGCTAAATGTTGCTGTCGGCCTTGCCCGTTTAGACCGGCAAACCACGCTTATTACTCGGATCGGGGACGACGACGAAGGCGAGATGATCGCCGAATACCTTGCTGATAATGGGGTTCGGCTCTACCCCGGATCAATTGATGACCATCCCACATCAGTAGCTCGCGTCGAACTGGACGATCAGGGCGATGCCAGTTACACCTTTGAAGTACGCTCGTCGTTTCCTGATGTGGAAACTGTCAAAGCACAGGTTGCCGCGATGGCTACCGATGGCGAGATCCCGCATGCCGTCCACATCGGATCGGTTGGCGCACACCTTGAACCTGGGGCTAGCCAGTTGCGTGAATGGCTTAAAGCTTTAGCCGGTAAAGCTACCATTTTTTATGATCCAAATGTGCGACTTTCACTCGTTGGTCCGGCGGAGAAAATGCTCGCTGATATTGACGAGATGATGGAATATATTGACGTTTTCAAGTGTTCCGAAGACGATCTTTACGAGCTTTTTGAAGATGCTAACGCGGACCGGGGCGCTAAATATTTCTTAGCTCGCGGCGCCAAATTAGTCGTGATCACGCAAGGTAAACGCGGGTTGTCTTTGTACACTCCCCATGTGAAAGTGTCTGTTCCGGCCCGCCAACTTCCCGTGGTTGACACTGTAGGCGCCGGCGATTCTCTCACCTCAGCGTTAATCGATGGAATGTCGCGGTTGACGCTGTTGGGCGGGGAAGACGCCGAGTCGATTCCGCATATGTCAGCGGGTTCGTTGGTTTCACTGGGATCATACGCAGCTGCAGCCGCTGCGATTACGGTTACGCGCGCGGGTGCGAATCCGCCAACACGTCAAGAGATCTCGCAGGCTACCGAACTTTACGCGGTCACGCCTACGCTCTAGCGGCCTTTGCTGTGCTTTAGCATCCCTTCGCCTACGCTCTAGCGGCCTTTGCCGTGTTCTAGCGTCCCTTCCGGCGCTCCCGCAAGGAATAGTCGCGCAATGCGCGCAAGAAATCTGTGCGGCGAAAATCTGGCCAATAGGTTTCGCAGAAAAACAGCTCCGTGTGCACTGTTTGCCACAGCATAAATCCGCTCATCCGCTGTTCACCCGAGGTACGGATAATAAGATCCGGGTCGGGCTGACCGCGTGTGTACATATGGGCAGTGATATCGTCAACGCAAATCGTTTCGGCCACCGATTCTAGCGTCGCACCAGCCTTTGCCTGCGAACGCAAATAATCTTGCACAGCTTGGGCAACTTCCTGGCGACCACCGTAACCCACCGCGATATTGACGACCATACCTGCACAGTTCGCGGTCCGTTCTTCGGCCGCTTTCAACGCTTTTGCCGCATGCTCAGGAAGTAATGCCAAATCGCCAATAATCTTGACACGCCAGTTACTGTGATTCGCTAACTGATTCACCGCGTCGATAATAATCGCCAACAACTCGTCAAGCTCTTCTTTTGCACGTGAAAGGTTGTCAGTTGACAGCATCCACAAAGTGACGATTTTAATGCCCGCTTCTTCGGCCCATCCAAGGACTTCGCTGACATGGTCTGCACCTTTACGATGCCCGTGCGCAGCGCCCTGCCCGAGCGCCTTCGCCCAGCGCCGGTTGCCGTCCAGAATAATGCCGATATGCTCCGGAATTTGGCTTCGTCGAATTTGGCGCGCCAATTTATGCTCGTAGAGTCTATAAAGAACATTCGGTGTACCCATCAGCGCCTCCTTGGACTTCCATCATAATCTCTTGGACATGAATTGAGCGAGCACTGAACCCCGGTTGGGGAGGTCCACGTGAATGAACACACTAACTCTTGAAACTGTCAGTACGATATTCTAGATTCGAAGACGAGAGGAGTTCTATGAACACACATGCCCCGGTTCGCGGTGTCGCCGAACCCAACCTGCGTTCTGCAAAAACTCGTGCCGAGCGCAAGAATTATCTCGCTTCCATGCCTAAGCCGAAAGCGCGCGGTTGGCTCCATGTGCTCACCGCTCCACTTGCCCTCGCTAACGGTATTCTGCTGATAGTTTTCGCCCCGGGCATTCCCGCCAAAATCGGCGCCGCAATCTTCATGGTTGCAGCGTTCTTGTTGTTCACAAATTCTGGTATTTACCACCTTGGTAATTGGAGCCCGAAGGTCACCGCAGTACTCCGCCGAATCGACCATGCCAATATCTTCTTGCTCATTGCCGGCACATACACTCCACTGTCGATTATGTTATTGCCTTTTAAACCGGCTGTAATCGTACTCAGCATCGTTTGGGGCGGCGCTGTGGTCGGCTCTCTGATGCGAATTTTCTGGATTAATGCGCCTCGATGGCTCTATGTTCTGCTGTATATCGCACTCGGCTGGGTGGCTTTATGGTTCTTACCAGCATTTTGGAATAACGGTACCCCGGCAATTGTGATTCTCGTATTGGCTGGCGGCATCGCCTACACGATTGGCGCGATGTTTTACGCCTTTAAGTGGCCTAACCCGTGGCCGCGGATCTGGGGATTCCACGAGTTCTTCCACGTGGGAACAGTTATTGGATTCTCCTGCCAAGCCGTTGCAGTGTGGCTAACAGTTTTTAGTGTCTAATAGCCGTACCGGCTACTGATTCAGCACGCGCCCACTTTTCCGCCCGTAAAGTCCCCTATGTCGGGTTTCCGCCTTGCGTTTTCTGAAGCATAAGAAGCATTGCGTGCATAAGTGTCAACTTTTACCACATCCAACCCGTATATAGCGCTGGATGTGGTAAAAG
>JAAYWS010000147.1 GCA_012516575.1 Actinomycetaceae bacterium | reverse complement strand
CCCCCTTCTCTATTCATGGAGAAAGGGGGGTTTGGGGGGATGAGGTCATCCCCGTGTGCGCGGCAGATGAAAAAAACCTATTTACAAATTGTAAAATTGGATCAATATAAATGGTACCGACAACAGGACGTTTTCCCGCACTGCCGGGCGCTGTTGTGTGTAAGGAGGATTTATAAATAAAATGTTCTGCCGGGATTTTTCAGTCATGATCATTCCGGGTTGCTTAAACCAATTGCTTCTCAGTAAAGGAGCGGAAAGGAAAAATGGAAGAAACAAGCAACTTTATAAAAGCCTCTTCTTCAGTGGTTCGCGCTGAGGAAGGGGAACCTCCGGACGCAACCTCACCAGCACATTGCGATCCGGAAGAACCTCCATCGATACCATCGACATCTCTATTAACACTTGGCCCAATCACCAGTGACGCGGGTATAAGCGTTCGTGCTTTGCGGAAAACCCGTCGCGCCGTGCCGCTCGCTCCGCAAACCGGCCGATCGTTTCAACATCGGTATTATCCCGGCATCACTCCGGCTCAGTGGAACGACTGGCGATGGCAACTCCAAAACCGAGTCACGACTCAGCAGGGTATATCACGCTTGATAAAATTGTCGGCATCGGAAAAAGCGGCTTTTGATCGAGCTGGAGGAAAACTGCCATTTGCCGTAACGCCATACTATGCAAGCCTGATCGATCCCGACAACCCGAACCATGCTATTCGTCGCACGATGATTCCTGATTTCAGGGAAGCGATTGCCGGCCCGGGCGAAGCCGTTGATCCGCTGGCGGAAGATGAAACGAGCCCGGTTCCGGGATTGGTGCATCGCTACCCCGACAGAGTGTTGTTTTTGGTCACCAATTTCTGCTCCGCCTACTGCCGGTATTGCACCCGAACCCGTATCATGAGCGATACCAGCCGACATCCGTCTTCGATGTCTCATTGGCAGGCGGCTCTGCGATACATTCAGGCACACCAGGAAATTCGGGATGTTCTCATTTCAGGGGGTGATCCGCTTACCTTGAGCGACCATAAACTGGAGTGGTTGCTGAAAGCGCTTCGAGATATCCCGCATGTCGAGATCATCCGAATCGGCACCAAAGCTCCGGTTGTTCTGCCCCAGCGAATCACGCCGAAACTGGTGCGGATGCTGGAGAAATATCACCCGTTATACCTGAGCATTCATTTCACTCATCCCGATGAACTGACACCGGACGTCCAAAAAGCTTGCGCTCTTCTTGCCGGAGCCGGTATTCCGCTGGGAAGCCAAACCGTTTTATTATCCGGTATCAACGATGACCCCGATGTCATGAAACGACTGATGCAGGGCCTTCTCCGCTTCCGTGTCCGCCCCTATTATCTGTATCAGTGCGACCCGATTATCGGATCGGCTCATTTCCGGACGCCTGTCGATACGGGGCTACAGATCATCCGTGCGCTGCGCGGCCATACGTCCGGATACGCCGTCCCGACCTACGTCATCGATGCGCCTGGAGGAGGCGGAAAAATT
>JAAYWS010000119.1 GCA_012516575.1 Actinomycetaceae bacterium | reverse complement strand
CGACAGCTTTCAACTGGCTATAACCCGCATTATCGTTTTGAAATTAGGGAAAATCGAACTATCCGCAGGTAGTCTTCGGATAGTTCGATTTTCCCTAATTTCAAATGCCATTTCCGCTCATACACCACGACATCTACAAATTCACTACGCAGAATTGGACAAATCGTCAGCATACTCCCTCCAAAACTCTCTCAATCCTTGTAGGCTTGGGGCGTGAGTAATTCATTGGGGCGGGTCGCTGTTGTTATTCCCGCAAAGGACGAATCTGAACGTATCGCTGCCACCGTGCGCGCTGCCCGCGCCATCCCCGGCGTGGACTTAATCATTGTGGTCGATGACGGCTCTAGCGATGACACCCACTCGGTTGCTCGTGCTTGTGGCGCTTCAGTAGTGCGTCATCCGATGAACCGGGGCAAAGCCGCCGCAATGGAAACCGGCGCAGCCGTTGCCGCCATGCGCGATGTGGAAAATGAAATGCCGCGCGCCCTACTCTTTTTAGATGCCGACCTCGGCGAATCGGCCATCGAATGCGCCCCGCTAGTTAAAGCCGTCCGGGAAAACGAAATCGATTGTGCAATTGCCTATTTGCCTCCACAGGCCGGTGCAGGTGGACATGGAATTGTTACCGGCACTGGGCGGAAGAATATCGAAAAGCTCACGGGCTGGTCGCCACGGCAGCCGCTATCCGGGCAACGCTGCATTACGCGGGATGCTTTTGAATCGGTGCTCCCACTTGCGTCGGGTTGGGGTGTTGAGGTTGGAATGACCATTGACCTGCTGGTCGCCGGATTTACCGTTCAGGAAATCCCTTGCGACCTGCGCCATCGGGTATCAACAAATGATTTTAGGGGCCAGTTGCATCGCGCCGATCAGCTTAAAGATGTGTTGCGCGCGGTTATGGTACGACGTGCCCGACGGGTTAAAGTGCCAAAGGACAAGCGGTCTCCCGCTTCCGTTCCAGGACAACCGTATAACGCATACCACGGGATTGAGTGAGTGCCCCAGTTGAGTGAGTGACCCGGTTGAATGAGTGCCCCAGTTGAGTGAGTGACCCGGTTGAGTGGCCCGGTTGAGTGAGTGGCCCGGTTGAGTGGCCCGGTTGGGTCAGTGACCGGTCCGGTTGTCGGCTAAAAGCCGGTCAACTGCCACTATGACCAGCGGCATTCCGAACACAATCGCAAACAAAGCGATAACCAATCCGGAGTCGTTAATAGCAACGCCAACTACCGCTAACGTCGCAATCGCCACCACACCCCAACGCATTTCGAGGGTGTCAGGCGAACTAAAATCCGGTCGCGCAAGTATCTGCTCGCGATTCTTCATCCCCCACACAGCCACTGCTACCAGCACTAACGCCACGATAATCCACACCGGCCAGGGGACCGAATGCCACAGCATGCCAGCTTTCCGGTACACCACCTGCAAAGCATGCCCATCGATTACATCTTGAAAGAAACGGCCCAAATGCGTGCGCTCTTCCACCGGGCGTAACCAATCCGCGAAGGCAATCGCCATAGCGACACCTGCACCAATCGCGCCGATCAGCAACACGCGCCGCACTGTAAACGTCCGTCCCAACGCCAAAAACAGCAACACCAAAAACGCGACCGCAATCGCCGGCGGCCCGCCAAAATCCGCCCCAACGGACGGTGCTCCGTCAATGACCGCAGTCGCAATCCCCAGTGCCACAATCGCCGCCGGCACAACCACCGCCGCACGATATTCCTTCAACTGCCGAATCGCGATCACAGTCAACACAATCATCGCCACTGCGAAAATCGTAAACGGCGCATTAGAAAGACCATAGAACCGCCCGCCCGATTGCGGCTGATCCCCAAGTACCGAAGAAGCATGTAGCGTCGACCCAAACACCGCGTCAATCCCGATAGTTGCCGCGGTAACCAACGCCACCACGGACACCGGGCCCAGCGTTGAATACCGCCCGCTCCACATCGCAATCCCGGCAATAAGCGCCGCAAGCGCAATCACACCGCCCAGAAAAACAATCGTGGAAGGGTCCAGTCGCCACCAGGGCACCAGATTTAGCAGAAACGACGACGCCGGAAGGGCCGCGGCAAACAACCCAAAGTACCGCATACGCGCACCCAGCAATCGCTCCGGACGCCGCCGAATAACAAGGGCTGCGATAAGGAAAACTCCCGCTACCACCACGGTAAAAATGTAGAAAGGGCCAACCGCAGGCCGAACCGAACTGGCTCGCAAATCTGCATCCAGCACATCGGCGTATCCGCCTATTTCCCCGCCGCTGACCAATATTTCTGAGCCAACATACTCCTCCACCGGCTCTTTGCCCAATAGCGCCAATATTGTTTGCGGAATATCGGTGAGTTGAACCAGCCCATCTTGGCGGGTGGAATTCGTAGCCGCCAACGTTCCAGCCTCAACCGCAGGTCCAGACATCGCAAATACTTGTAAACGTGCCGTACGTGAATCGGTATCGGCCACCGAAATCACCATAATATTGGTGTCTGCAGGCACCGCCCGTAACACGTCGCCGAGTTCTGTGTCTAACACTTTAAGCTGTGCCAACACCGCTTCCGTAGGTGGTTTCGGTCCGGAAAAAGCAGCCAGGAGTTGGGTGGCCGCATCCGTTGATCCCGCGTCTTTTCGTGCCACGTCCGTATGCGTATCACGCACTCGCCCCAGATCGAGCACCACTAAATCATGCCCGTCCAACGCCTCGTAAGCCGCCACAACATCGCGGGCCACACCGTCGTCGTGCGTTAAATTCACATGCGTGCGCAGTGGTAATACCGTAGCCTGCGCCGGAATTGCGGCATTGAATTCGCCGCCCGAATTGCGCACCGCGAGCGCTCCGCCCGACCCTGCCGAGCCAACCGACACCCCGGCTAACGCCAGCTGGTCCCCGAACGGGCCGGCCGTAGCCGCGTAGGGAGATTTTGTAGAGGCTTCAGCCCAGAGTTCATCAAAATCCGCACCCAAATTACCCGCACTATCGGCCTCGAAGGTTCCGGAGCAAATACCTCGCGTGGATGCTGAGCCACCCAGTAAAGCCGAACCCCCGCCGGCAGCAGCCCCCGCCACCGGATCCACATTCCGATGCCCGGTATTAATCGTCATCCACCCCGCATTCGGGCACGTGGTGGATCCAACGGTTTTCACCACAAGGTTTGCCAACACCGCATCCTCGGCGAAAACCGCTAAATTCGGCGCCGTGTCGTCATTCACATACGACCAGTTCACCCCGGAAAAGCCGATCACAACCAGCGGCGTCGGCTCAACCGGCTCCGCCTGCGGTAAATCCCGTAAAAACGGCGCAATAACCGCACCTAGCAGGGCCAGAAAAACCGCCAACGCTGTGGCAATCCAGCTCCGCGACACACGGCCATTTGTCATCATACGTATAGCCTAATTGGTCAAAGTTAATTCTTCTCTCATCGGAAGCTGTGGCATCCGCGAAATTCCCGCATTAGAGTTCAAGAAGAACAGTTCACGAAAGGCATGCCATGTCGCTCTCCGACCTCCGCTTCTCTTACCTCGGCCCGCGCGGGACCTTTACCCAGCAAGCGCTTAACCAGATTGCCACCGAGGAAGAGGCCACCCATATTCCGGCCCTCGACGCGCCTCGGGCAATGCGCATGGTGATCGACGGGGAAGCTGACTACGCCGTCGTCCCGATCGAGAATTCGGTGGAGGGCGGTATTAACGCCACTCTGGATTCGCTGGCGAAAGGCACGAAGCTGTCGATTATGGCCGAGGTGCTCGTGCCGATTACCTTCACGCTCGCCGCCCGCGAGGGGACGAAGCTGGAGGATGTGCGCACGATTTCCACGCATACTGCAGCATGGACGCAATGTCGGAATTGGATTATGGACAATTTGCCGGATGTTATGCATCAGCCGGCGTCGTCGACGGCGGCCGGTGCTGCTGGGCTTTTGGAGGACGACGCCGATTATGAGGCTACGCTGGTTTCGCCGCTCGCGGCCGAGCAGTACGGGCTGATTTCTTTGGCCGACGGCGTTGCAGACAATCCGGATGCGGTCACGCGGTTCGTGATGATTGGGCGGGCCGGGCAGGTTCCGGAGCGTACCGGCGCAGATAAGACGACGCTGATGGTCCAGTTGGCCACTGAAGAGTCTGGCGCGCTATTGCGGATGCTAGAGCAGTTTTCCGCGCGTGGGATTAACCTGTCACGGATTGAGTCCCGTCCGGTGGGTGATTCGCTTGGTCGTTACGCGTTTTCGATCGACGCCGAGGGTCATCTTTTTGATGAACGCATGCAGGACGTATTAGCCGGTTTGCATCGCGTGTGTCCGCGGGTGACTTTCTTGGGCTCTTACCCGGCAGCGGATGGAAAGCGCATTAAGGCCCAGCCGGGGAATGCAGATGAGGATTTCCGTTCGGCACGGGCGTGGGTTAATTCGCTGGTTGCGCGGGCGCGGTAGTTTTGTAGGGTCCCGGCGGTAGTTACCTGACGTCCCGACGGTAGTTACCTGACCTCCGGGCGCTAGTTTTGCAGCATCCGGGGGACGCGCTAGTTGCGCACCCGCACATGCAAAGCATTGGGAATAATCTGCGCCGAAATTTCACGCGCATAGCCGAGCATATCGCCGTCGGCCTGGACTGGATGCACGGCGTCGGTAATCACCGTGCACTCGCTAATCCGGTGCACATTAAAATCTCCTACTGAAGAGACTCCCGGAATATCCACCCGTTTGATACCCATGCCCTGTAGCCCAAGGCGGCGCACTAAATCGGCCCAGCCGATAATCCCACCGCGCGTGTCCAACACGGCCAACTCTAACCAACCGTCGTCGAATTTGGTGCCCGGATCGATCGTTACCCCAGCAATAAGCTCCCCGCAGTTTAAAAACATCACCGACCGCGCTTCGGTAGTAATGCCCTCCTGTAGTTTCGGCGTGGTAATAACAGCGTTCATTTTGTCGGCAAAAAGGTGCGGGATTGCGGCTTTTACATAAGCAAGCCATCCGACTTTCGATTTCAGGTCTTGTCCGTCGGCTTCTTCGATAAGCGCCGCATCAAACCCAATACCTGCATTGGCAACGAATATATGTTCGCCATCGCGCGCATAGGGAACATTGTCTTTCGCCGCAGCCTCCTGAGCGGCTACTTCCATTTGGGCCCGAGTACGAGTTCGCTCTGGTTTAGCTAGGTCGGCTTCCAATGCCGCAAGGTCGGGCCGCACGCTCGTGTGGGCTTCCTCTGGTTGTGTGATTCTAATTCGCCCGACATCAATCACCCGATTATGGCCGGTCAACGCAATAATCGCCATTTCCCGCGGATTGCCGAGCGGCAAATCCAGGTTGCGAGCCAAAATATTGCCCGTACCTACCGGCAACAAACCCAACGGAATATCCGAATCGATCAAACCTTCGGCAACCGCACGTACCGTTCCATCCCCACCGGCGGCGATCACCACCGAAGCGCCCGCCGCAATCGCCCGCGCGGTCTGCCCCGCACCGGTATCTTCCGGCGTCGTTCGCACCCATACTGGTTCCGGCAATGATGCATCCGCCGCTGCCCGAGCCATCAACTTGCGTAAATAATCCCAATCAGCAACTTTCGTGGGATTATAAATAACGTAGGGCGGTCCGGTTTGTTCGTTCAACGCCCCGGAAGGCAATCGAGAAGATATGGAAAACCGATTTTTCCGGTTCTCCCGGCGGATTTCTTGGATTGCGCGCCGGTTGGACAGCCCACCCAGTAGCGCTGCTATAGCAATAAGCAACGCTAAAATCGCAATCCCCAGTTCCCACGTCATCCCTTTAGCCTACGCTAAGACACGCCTAATCACGGGTCAGGTCAGCAGATAAACGGGCTACCTTGGCAGTACTTCGCTTCAACGCCTATTCTTAGACCATGATCGATATTCGTGCCCTTCGTGAAAATCCGGATGCTGTGCGGGCTTCCCAGCGTGCCCGCGGCGAAGATGAGTCGTTAGTGGACGCTATTCTCGCCGCTGATGAGTTGCGTCGTTCTTCGCAGCAAGCTTTTGAAGACCTTCGTTCCCAACAGAAAACGCTCTCGCGTGCCATCGGTAAGGCGAGCCCCGATGAGCGCCCGCAGATTTTGGCGCAAGCTAAGGAAATGTCGGAGCAGGTTAAAGCTCTTGAGGCGGCGGCCGATGCTGCGAACGCGGACTACGAGGCGACCATGTTGCGCCTGTCGAACCCGATTTTGGACGGCGTTCCGCCCGGGGGCGAAGACGATTACGAAGTTCTGCGCGAAGTGGGCACGATCCGAGATTTTGCGGCCGAAGGTTTCGAACCGAAGGACCATCTTGACGTGGCTGAAGGTCTTGATGCGATCGATATGGAACGCGGCACGAAAGTGTCCGGTTCTCGCTTCTACTTCTTGAAGGGAATCGGCGCACGCCTCGAATTGGCCCTGTTGACGATGGCCGCCGATCAGGCCGAAGAAAACGGTTTTATTTTAATGAATACGCCGACGCTGGTGCGCCCAGAAGTTATGGGCGGTACCGGTTTCTTAGGTGAGCACTCCGACGAAATTTACTACTTACCTGCCGATAACCTGTACCTCACGGGCACTTCAGAAGTGTCTTTGGCGGGCTACCATTCGGATGAGATTATTGACGTCTCCAAGGGTCCGAAGCGCTATTCGGGTTGGTCGACCTGTTACCGTCGCGAGGCTGGTTCTTACGGACGCGATACCCGTGGAATTATCCGCGTCCACCAGTTCAATAAGGTGGAAATGTTCTCCTACACCACCATTGAGGAGGCGCACGACGAGCATTTGCGTTTCCTTGCTTGGGAAGAGGAAATGCTGGCCAAGGTGGAACTGCCCTACCGGGTGATTAATACCGCCGCTGGCGATCTGGGCTCCTCGGCTGCCCAAAAGTTTGACTGCGAAGCATGGCTTCCCACTCAAAACCGGTATATGGAAGTAACTTCGACTTCGAACTGTACGACGTTCCAGGCCCGCCGCCTAGGTATTCGCGAGCGCGGAAAAACCGGTACGCAGATCGTGGCCACTATTAACGGCACGTTGGCTACCACCCGCTGGCTGGTGGCCATGCTCGAAAATCATCAGCAAGCTGACGGTTCACTGTACATTCCCAAGGCGTTGCGTCCATATCTGGGCGGACGAGAGGTTATTAAACCGTGAGTTTGCCACGTTTCGAAGGGCTACTCGCAGACCGGTCGCTACCTGCGGCCGGTCCAGAGTTAATGATCGCCCTCGATATTGACGGGACCACGCTACGTCACGACACCTCGCTTTCACCGCGAGTGCGCGATGCGATCCATGCCCACCTCGATGCGGGTACTCGTATTATGCTCGCAACCGGGCGCGGCGTTGCTGGAACCCAGGTGGCACTCGAAGTAATCGGCATGGACCACGGTGTTGCCGTGTGTTCCAATGGTGCGGTTATCGTTTCGCTTGGAAGTACATTTCCAGATGAACAGACGCGCGAAATCCCGGATTTCGTGAAAACTGGGGATGTGCCGGTGCGGTTGCTTCGGGAATACACGTTTAACCCGGAACGCGAAATTGAGATTCTCGGTGCCGGGTTGCCGGACGCTATTTTCGCGGTGGAATCTTTGACCCGACGTACCCGGATTACCGCGCCTTTCCCACCCGGGGAGCTGTCGGGTGAAACGGATATTGTGCCGTTGTCGGAGCTGGCAGTTCCCAACGCCACCCGGCTCACCGTGCGCACCCCGGATATGACGGCTTTTGAACTACTGGAAGCCGTGCGCGAGCTGGGTTTGCAGGGCGTGGAATATTCGGTCGGCTGGACGGCTTGGATGGATATTGCACCCGATGGTATTTCGAAGGCTGCCGGGTTGGAAGGTGTTCGCGCCCAGTTCGACATCGACCCGGCCAATACGATCTGCATCGGGGATTCTGGAAACGACAATGAGATGTTGCGTTGGGCAGGTGTTGGCATCGCGATGGGCAACGCCCCCGAATACGTGCGGGCGAACGCCGACGCGATTACCGATCACGTTGACGAAGACGGTTCCGCGCTCGTTCTCGAGGCCCTTCTCTAATTGCCTCAATTGCCCCGTACAATAACTCTATGGTGTCTCGTCTAGCATTCCGCGTACTTAGTGTTATCGCACTACTCGGCATGCTATTTGTTCCGGTTAGTCCGGGGTTTGGGACGACGCCGGGGTATGGGACGACGCCGGACGGGAGTAGCCCGGCCGACTCCCTCACCCCAAAAGTGCTCGTCATCTTTACTGACGGCGTCAACTGGGCAGATATTAACGCCACCGATCACCCAAATCTTGCCGCGTGGGCAGCCAGTGGAACCATGTTTAATCTGGTGCCTCCGAAAATTAATGGCTGGGTATGTCCGCGCGATATTACGCTGGCGATGAGCGCCGGGGGCCGTTTACATCACCGTTCCGTGGTGGAAACCGCCGACTGTTTCCACCCGGTTTTTCTTTCCGGGGAACAACCAGACGCTTGGAATTCTTGGTTCTATCTCATGCAACTGGACGGCAGTACCGTACCGCTCGGACACGTAGCGGCACTGCTCAACGAATCCCATATTGACTACCTTCCCATCGGCACCAATAGCGCCACTTTCCTTCTGCAGCCCGATGGTACTATCCCTGAGCCTTTCGCCGAACCGCAATCTGAAGACGACGAGTTAGCAATACAAGTCCAAGCCGCCTTGGACGCCTACCAACTCGTCGTCGTCGACGCTTCCGCAACCGATTTTTCCCTTGAACCCTCGCGTGCGGTGGCAACCGAACGCCTGCTCTACCTGAAAGAAAACCCGGGCGCCGAACTCGATCCAATTGCCGATCCGGCAGCACTCCGGGCCGAATCGGATATTTTTGCGGCCGCCCAAGGCGGCATTAACGCAACTCGGGTAGACCGGTTGCTCGCCGATGTGGAACCGGGAACGCTGGTCTTTTTCACTTCGCTTATCGATTTAACGGGGACTTCCTTGCAGCCGGCTTTTGTGTCGGCTGGGCCGGGTGCGGCTAATGCGCCGGGCATGGGCGATAAGCCGTCTATGTTGGGCGTGGGCGAGTTGGGCTGGGATCCGCAGGTTCGCCAGGCTGGAACAGTGCAATTCAATGCTTTTGCGCCGGCGATTTTGTGGGCTTTGGATGTGGAAGCAGTGACGACGACGCAGGGGCGCGATACTGCGATCGGCTCACGGTCATTACTGCGCCCGGATTTAATGTCAGCCACGGGTGACAGTGCGCGAGATTGTGTGGCTTCCGATGCGTGTTTTACTCAACGCGCAACAGCTTTAGATGAGGCTTCCAGCCGCTCAGCAGCTATCACTCACGTGCGGTCTACGTTTTTCACTATTATGCAGACCGCGGCCATTGTGTTCTTAGTAATTTCGGCATTGGCAATTATGCCTTTGCCTTTGCGGGTTGCTGAACGCTGGCCGCGAATCGAGCGGAGCATCGAGCCTTTGCATCGTATGTGGGCCGATCTTGGGATGCGAGCTGTATGGACGGTCATCGGGCTGACTATCTCAGCTGTTCCTATCAGTTCGCATATTATGACATTGGTCTATCCGTGGTGGAATGCAGGTAACGCAAGGATCGCGTTAATTGCTGGAACATGGCTTGTTGCAGGGCTTTTGGCCAGCGTAGCGTTCACCGTTTTCCGGAAGCACCCCTATGCTCCGCTTCTTGCCGTCGCGGTGGTAACTGCCGGACTTATGACTATTGAAGTGGCAACTGGTTCTCATCATTTGATTGACGCGCCCATGGGTTTCAATACGCTTATCGGCGCCCGTTTCTACGGTCTTGGTAACGAAGGTTTTGCGATTCTCGCGTCCTCGCTCCTGTTGGTGCTTGCTTTCTTGCCATTAATATTCCCTCGGTTGAGTGCTCGGGTAAGTACTTTATTGGCGGCCGTGGTGGGTATTGCGGTGCTGGCAGTGGTGGTTTCACCTACCATGGGAGCTGATTTCGGAGGCGCCTTAGCGCTTGTTCCCGGACTCGCTATTTTGCTGATTTTAATGAGCGGAGCACGCCCGTCGTGGAAGAAGCTCGTGGGGATTGGCCTGCTGGCGGGTGTAGTGGCTTTCGGGGTGGCTTTCCTCGATTGGATGCGCGGGCCGGCAGCACGCACACATCTAGGCGACTTCGTACAGGCAATTATTGATGGCGGTGCTTTTGAAATTATTGGCCGCAAACTTGCGGTGAATCTGCGTTTGCTCATGGGATCGCCACATCGCTGGGTGGTGTTGGTGGGCATTATTGTCGTGGTTGTTGTTGTGGTTCCGCTGCTGCGACTGATGAAAGAACGGGTGGATATAGCACTGCGATACGGCCTGATTGCGGTTGCCGTTTGTTTGTTCTTCGCATTCTTGCTCAATGATTCTGGGATTGTTTTGCCGGGAATGGGAACGATCGTTATTCTTCCGGCGCTACTGCCGCTGCTGGCGCATCGTGCGACTCAAGCCCTCCATGCGCCTCAGGGTGCCTAGACTACGCAGGGGGCCTAGACTACGCAGGGTGCCTAGGATCGCTCATGCGCCCAAGACCACTACATCTAAAGTTTCGAAATACCACATATTTCGTCTAGACTCGTTATGCGCATACGCACTAAGCACACTCGTGCGCACTGGAGAGTTGTCAGAGCGGCCGAATGAGACGGTCTTGAAAACCGTTATGCGGCGACCCCGCATCGGGGGTTCGAATCCCCCACTCTCCGCCGGCTAGTTGCTCATCTGCTCATAGTTGTGGGCAGACGAGCTCCTGCATTGCGACGATTAATGGGCATCCTTAATTCGTCAAAATGCCCGGTAATCCGGTAGTCTTATCAGGCCTGATAAACAAATTAGGTACCCGATAGGGTTTGGAGACATGGCTGAGTGGTCGAAAGCGCTCCCCTGCTAAGGGAGTAGTCGCACAAAAGCGGCTCGAGGGTTCAAATCCCTCTGTCTCCGCCAAAATCCCGCGATATATATCGCGGGATTTTGCTTTTCATCCAGAGAACTGGCCGCGTGAAATCGTTTTCTGCCACATGTGGAGGGTTCCGGCCGAGTATTAGGAACATTTCGCACTACAACAGCCGCTCCTGGGGTTCTCCGTGTTTTGTTGACACTTAATTTGGCGGGATTGGCTCGTGTGGGTTGGTCTTGCCGGGGAGAACCCGTCATCCTTGCTGGATAGCGTGGTGATGCCCTTGAAAATCAGAGGCATCGCCACGCTATCCAGCAAGGATGACAAGTAATCCAGAAAAACCAGCCTAAAACCGCCACAAAAACAGCAGATCAGACGCCACCAGCCGCGTTAGAGGCACTGCGATAGGTACTAAATAGCGTTGCCAGCTCGTAAAGCCGTGCCGACTCTTACAGCCGGAGCCACCCGCAATATTTAGTCTGCCGAAACCAACAAACCACTAAATTCCGGTATCAGAAATCGCCTCGAAACAGGAAGGTTCAAAAACAGCTACACGCTTATCTGTGAAGAGCCGCATAAGTCCTTCTTATGCTTCAAAAAACTCGAGAACAAAAGCCAGCTACTATAACAGCCACAAAAACCGAAACGCCGCTCACTAACCAGCTAACGAGCTATTTATCCTCCGCCTTACCGGGCGCGGCTACGATCTTCCCACGCATAGGTGAGTAGCTTCATAAGATTTTCCCGATCAACCACGTCTAATGACGGAAAAGAGATACTGGCCTTCCCGATTTGTACATCCCCGAGCTCATCGATGTACTCCGCATAGTGGTCTGCGAAACGACGTAGGTAAAGGAAAATCCGTCCATCTCGTGGAGCAAACCCGATTTCCAGACCATCACAAGCACACTCTGGATTCGTTGGTTTACCAGTTTGCCCAAAACCAATAACGGATGGACCCCACATAACCGGCTCATATCCGGTAATCGTTTCAAAAATATCTACCAGCTCATGGCAGTCCTTTTCTTGATCGGCCGGCAAGCCTCCAAAAAAATCATTCACACACAGGCGCTGACCCGTCTGGCTACATACCATTGAGCACCGCCTTTCTCTGGCCTTACGGTCACGCGGACGTTTCAATCGTTTCACAACCAGCAACTGGTTTCACTTTGAGGGCAAAAAACACGAAATATCTGATACGAATTCCCCATTTGTTACATAGAAAAAGTAAGGTTTGTTTCATAATAAATTATAACTCTTTGATAACGATTTTATTTTAACGTCAAAATTCCCTGTTTTTGTCACTACAGTGATCCTCAACCTATTACCTAGGTCCCAAAAAGTTGAACATTTGTACAAGTTTTCGCAATTAAGTCAAAATTTGAACGCTCGTACAAGTTTTCATAATTGATTCTGAGAGACAGAGGGGGGAATCCATGACAGATCTTCCATTGCCAAAAATTCACGAAAGCACGCATATTGCTGAGGGCCAACTCGAAAAGCCAGACAATATTAACGGCTTCATTCGCCACTTCATTCCACTAGCCGCTGGCCTCGTGGCGGCTGCGGTGGTCTACTACATTTTCCCTGATACTCTTTCTGCTTCCCTGCAGGAGACTTTTGCCGCAAAAGGGATTGAAACCTCACAGCACAATATCGCTATTACAGCCGCTGTCGCTGTTCTAATGGGCGCATGGTGGATGACGGAAGCTATTCCGCTTCCAGCAACTGCACTTGTTCCACTCATCGCGTTCCCCGCTTTTGGAGTTGTCGATTTTAAGGGTGCAGCCGCGCCTTTCGCCTCCAGCACGATCTTCCTGTTCATGGGAGGCTTCTTCCTTGCACTTGCAATGCAACGTTGGAACCTGCACCGACGCATCGCACTGGTCACGGTTCTCCTTGTAGGCACGAAGCCTAAGCAACTCGTTCTCGGATTTATGGTTGCTACTGGCTTCCTATCGATGTGGGTATCGAACACCGCTACCGCGGTTATGATGCTCCCGATCGGCCTGTCCATTATTAAAACTGTTGGGGACGTTGAAGGCACTGGCAAAGGCCCGAACTTGGAGAAGTTCTCAACCGCGCTCATGCTCGGCATTGCATACGCGGCATCAATTGCTTCGCTATCAACCCTGATTGGTACTCCACCCAACGCACTGTTACGCGCTTACCTGCAGGATAACCACGACATCACGCTCAGCTTCGGCAAGTGGATGCTATTCGCAACACCGCTGGCTTGGGGTTTCTTGCTTATCGCCTGGCAACTTCTTATCCGCGTATACAAGCCCGAAGTCGATGAACTGCCCGGCGGCAAACAGATTATCCAAGAACAGCTCAAGCTTATGGGACCAATGTCAGCCCAAGAAAAACTGGTCGGTCTAGTCTTCCTTGGCGGCGCCCTGTCTTGGATTTTTATCCCTACCCTGTGGCCGGATGGTCCGATCGACGACTCGCTTATCGCAATGATTATCGCGCTCGTCCTCTTCATCCTTCCAGCAAAACCCGCTGAAGGCATTGCACTTCTCGACTGGCAAACCGCAAAGGATATCCCGTGGGATGTTCTGCTCCTCTTCGGCGGCGGCCTGTCGCTGTCGGCAGCCTTCGGCGCTTCCGGACTATCCCTGTGGATCGGTGACCAAGCAGGTCGCTTGTCTGGTTTGCCAACGATTGTCATCGTCATCGCGGTAACCACAATGATCATCTTCCTGACCGAAATGACTTCGAATACCGCTACCGCGGCCGCCTTCCTCCCGATTATCGGCGCAGTTGCAATCGGTATGGGAGTACCGGTCGAAGCACTCGTCATCCCAGTAGCACTCGCCGCAACCTGTGCATTCATGCTCCCGGTTGCTACCCCGCCGAACGCTATTGCCTACTCGTCGGGTTACATCCAAATCCGCCAGATGGTCAAAGCCGGCCTGTGGCTCAACATCATCGGCATCGTCCTCATTACGATTTTCGCAATGTGGGTTGGTCCGGTTGTCCTCGGCTACGCTCTCTAAGAGTTAACACTCACCAATAAAGTGTGGGGGTTGGAAATCCAGCCCCCACACTTTTGTCCCCAAAATCTAGGTTCCCTACTATGGACGACGCTCCCCCGCCAAAATCGGCCACGGAATAAAGTTCCCTTCCACCGGTTTCGGACATGTGGCATAAACGCTAAAAGCCGCCGGAAAATTCGCCGCAAAGTTGAAATCAACGATCACGACGCCGTTATCTCCCGCATCAACCTCGGCCCCCACACCAGCCTCATCGCCCATACCAGCCGTATCACCAACTGGCATAACGGCCACATTTCGCCAAAACGCCGTCTGATTTCCACTCGAAACATCAGAAAAAATAATGAGCCGGCGTCCTTCCGAAAACTCTTCAACCCGCAAAGTAACCGATCCGGCGTCGTCGTTCTTCAATGTCACTTCGCCCACGATCCGCGCCGTGCCCTGCACCCCAGGCATCGCAGTATCCCGGGTTACTTCGTACGGTTCAACCGCCCGGTACTCGCCGCGCAACGCCCATCGCGGGTTGTAGTCGTAAATTGGAACCCCGGTGAACTCCGCGCGCGTCGGCGCCTGCGAATCCCGCACCCGCACCGCATACCGGCCACCCCGTTTCGCGACTTCTGCCAGCCGCGTGTCCGTAACCAAATCAAACGCTGACTCCTCGTTGTTCAGGAGCCATTCGCGTTGCCCAACAACCGGCTCGCCAGTTTCGGCTTCGCGCACGAAACCCAGATCGGAAAACTCGGCCACCAGTCGGCCGTCTTCCTCGCCTTTCCAAATCCCCGGAAAATCCGGAATGAGTTCCGGGTCAAGGCCGACCCACGTAAAAGACACCAAAGTCAGCCACCCATGCTCTGCAGCGAGCGCCTGATTCCGCTCCGCATGCCAACTTTCCCATTTTTTGATTACTGCATCACTCATGAACCGATTTTAAACCGCTTTCGGCCCGGTTTTGTTCCCTAAACCACGTTGTTCTAGTTGGCTTTCCTTAGCTGGTCGGCGTTAGACTATTAAACGTTCACGTGAACAAAGCGCCCGTAGCTCAATGGATAGAGCGTCTGACTACGGATCAGAAGGTTAGGGGTTCGAGTCCCTTCGGGCGCGCTTTCGGCCCGGTGGTGAAGTATCCTGCCGGGTCGAAGTTGTTTTTCGGCTACTTGTGGCGATCACGACTCATGTGGTTCGGACTAAAGGCCCGATCAGCTCACTGTCGTGGGCTTTGTCATTGTAGACTGCATGTCATGAGGATTAGACGCAGTATTGGGTTTGCCGCTGGAAAAATGGCGTCCACCGCCTCACGTATCCTCGGTAAAGGCTCCGGCGGAATGATTGGCGGGCGAATAGCATCGGCAATCGCACCAGATCTGCTCAGCGGTTTAGCCGCGAATAAAACCGTTGTCCTTATCAGCGGCACGAATGGTAAATCCACCACCACCCGGATGGTCACCAGCGCTATTGCGGCTGCCGGGTATCGCGTGGCAACTAATCGAGGCGGGGACAATCTGGAAGGCGGCATCGTAGCGGCGATGATGGCTGACCGGAAAGCCACGCATGCGGTGCTCGAAGTTGATGAAATGTATGTGCCACGCATCGCTCGCCAAGTACAACCAGCTGCCCTGGTTTTCCTCAATCTCTCCCGCGACCAGCTTGATCGTATCGGCGAAATGTCCACAATTGAACACCGGTTACGCCAAGCCGTGATGGAAAACCCGCAAGCTTATGTGATTGCAAATATTGATGACCCGCTTGTTACTTCAGCTGCGTGGGATGCTGCAAAGCCGGTATGGGTCGCGGCTGGTCGCGGCGGTGCTGGCAATTCACTAACCTGTCCGCGCACGGGCGGCGTCATCGTATACGGGCAGACGCCCAGTGACCAGACGGTTGATGCCACCCCGCATACCGCCCATTCGGTTCCCGCCGCGTCCGGTAACGATAAAGACGTGTGGTGGCGAGCGGTGTCTGTTGACGGAAAGACGACGACGCCGGATTCGGGTGAAGCTGATGCCCGGCCTTTCGCTCGGCCCTGTCCGGATTATTCGTGGACCTCCCCCTCAAACACGTTCTTACCCGGCGAACCGATGACGATCCACTGTCCAACGCGCGATATTCCAACGATTATTCACCTGCCCGGGCGCGCGAATCGTTCTAATGCTTCGCAGGCTCTGGTTACCGCACTCACGCTCGGTATTGATCCGCGCACAGCTGCAAACGGGATTGCCCAAGTAACCTCTGTTGCCGGACGCTACTCTAGCCTCGACGTCGACGGGCACACTATCCGCCTACTTCTAGCAAAAAATCCGGCGGGCTGGTACGAATCCCTATCCATGCTCACCCCGGGCGCGGGGCTGATTCTCGGGGTTAACGCGCAAACCGGGGATGGCGTGGATCTTTCTTGGCTTTGGGACGTGGATTTTTCGGCTGTCCGCGACCGCACAATAGTTGTGTGTGGCGAACGTGGCCGGGATTTACAGGTGCGCCTAGCCTATGCGGGAATCGATGCTAGTTTTGCTGCTGATCCACTGTCTGCACTGGATATGCTGCCCGACGGCGAGGTCGATTTATTGCTGAATTACACGGTTTTCCGCGACACCCGTATCGAACTCCAGAAACGAGGCTACCAGCTATGAGCTCTGCGTCGACATTAACCATCGGCGTTGTCATGCCGGAAGTTTTTGGGAGCTACGGGGATTCCGGGAACGCTACTGTGCTGGCCAAACGTGCCGAATTACGCGGGATCGCGGCGGAAGTAGTGCGCGTTGGGGTTGAGCAGGCAATTCCTGAATCGCTCGACATTTACACGCTCGGCGGTAGCGAAGACGTCTCGCAAAATATTGCGGCGCATCGGCTGGCTCAGGATGCGGGTTTGCATGGGGCGGTCGACGCCGGTCGTCCGGTTTTAGCTGTCTGTGCCGGTTTGCAGGTATTGGGTAACTGGTATGTGGATGGCAAGGGGCAACAAGTTTCCGGTACTGGTTTGTTGGACGTGGTAACACTGCCGTTAGCACAACGAGCAGTTGGTGAACTGCGTTGCGTGCCCGGCCCAGATTTAGTCAATCAGGGAGTGACCGAGCTTCTGACTGGATTTGAAAACCATGGCGGTGGGACCCTGCTCGGTTCGGATGCTCAGCCGCTCGGTTTTGTTAGTGCCGGTGTGGGTAATGGTGTGCGCGTTGGGGATAGAGATGGTTCTTCAGAACCAGGCGGGGATACTACTGCGGCTTTTTTCAGTCTGCCCGCCCATAATGCGCACGCCTATGCTTCTGTTTTTAACCAATATCAGGGCCTTTTTGATGGTAAGCCGGTTGACGGCGTCGTCCAAGGCTCGGTGTACGCCACCTATATGCACGGTCCGGTGTTGGCGCGTAATCCACAGCTGGCGGATATGCTTTTGGCGCGGGCGCTCGGTGTTTCTGTTGGCGATTTAGCTCCTATTGAAGTGCCTGGGTTAGCCGAATGGCGTGCACAGCGGACGCAAAACTAGCGGCGATCAACTCACTAATAGTCACTAATCGGTGCTATACCAACGATTCCAAGTTTCTAATTCGGTCCCTTAATAATCCTTAACTAAGATGAGAAATCCTTAATCTCTAATTAGTCTGATTTTTCATATTCGCTTTGCATACTTATATCAACAGCGGAAGTGATCGACACGGATCCGCGGACAGAATACTACGGTTAATACCAAGAATGAGAGATTTACGATGACTAACAAGAAGAAGATTTGGGCAATTACTGGTTCGCTCGCCGCAGCAGCGCTGATCACTGGTGGTGCAGGCTTCGCACTTGCTAATAAAGAAGACTCGACCAAGAATGACGATACTGCAGTAACCATCCCGGCTGATCAGCAGCAGAACAATACCGCTCCGTCCCCGGTCTCGGCATCCGATGTTGACACTCCGGACCAGACCTACTCGGCACCTTCGGCAGCTTCTGCCCCGGATTCGACTCCGGCGCAGACTTACTCCGCTCCGTCGGCAGTTTCCGCTCCGGACACCGCTTCGGCTCCGTCGGCACAGTCCTACTAAATCGTTAGGTACTGCCTGCGTGGTCAGCTCGCCTCAGTGTTTAGTGCCGGGAGTACCGGGCTAGCGCTTCGTAGCGCCCAAGAGTACCGGGCAAGCGCGTTCGCAACTCAATATTTCCGCATGGCGGGTCAGGTTTCTCTTCCTTCCTGACCCGCCATCTGGGTTAAAGGCCAAAAAGTGTGTCTGGGCCGGGCGTGTCGTGGCTTGTTTTAGGCTCGTCAGCGTCCGGCCCAGCCTTTTCTGATCCAGACTCCGTCTTCCCATGGTGCGGCT
>JAAYWS010000118.1 GCA_012516575.1 Actinomycetaceae bacterium | reverse complement strand
AAGGAGAAACAGAACCCTTATCTCATTTTACTTCCCTTAGCTTTTCCTACCATTCATGTCGCTTACGGTATAGGTACCGTCAAGGGTATTATTCAGGGGCTCGTAGCAAAGACCAAGTAGTAGTTCAGTTAAGGCGAAGTTTCAGTTGCAGACCTTAATACTTTGGAAGCTTCATTCAGCGTAGTCGTATTCACATAAACTACATATCCTACAGTTAACTTCGATAATAGATGCCAGGAGCGGGTAGTTGGTCGGGGTTCTCCGGGTATATGGTAGGGCTAGTTTCCGTGTTGTTGGTAAGGCCAGATGGCATCCAAAAACAGGATCATGCAACACCTATTCCACTTCATCATGCTATGAATCACACATATTAGGCTCACTTAGCCCATCACGCTTCATGGAAAACCAGCAAAATGCGGCCTTTAGCGATAATCCAGAGCCGTTGATACGGCAGATGACCTTTGGACGCTCGCAAAGTGGCTCCGGGCAGAATGAAGCCGACAAAATTGAATCCAAGATCATCCGGGCCGAACCACAACTACCACCTACGCGGAAGCCTCCTACCAAATACGTGGACATCCCCTACCGACAATCCCTATTTGGCAGTGGCTCACAAGACTGAAGGGTGCCAGTCAAGAAAGACAAGGAACCGCCGTGTACGCGCCGCTTCTATACTGTATCTCCGCATGTTCTAGTGAATGCACGCTTTGTCTTCAACCTAGCATGGCAAGTACAGATGTCATGCTGTTGTATCCTGATAGGTTTGGTCTGGACAAACCTCATTTATGGGGAATCTCCGTGGGAAGGCATCGGGATCTCGCGTCCGCCTCCTGTCTGTGCTGCGCTGACTTTTGCTGTCATGCATAAGGACGGATGCAGTACCAACAACGCGGAATCTGATGGTACCGACTACCCGCAAGACCGGTACCACTTAGCCGCTATTAGCAATGGACAGCGGAGATCCTTGAAAGGTTCTGGACAAGTACGGCTCCCGATTCTGGGAAGTCCGGATCTTAAATAATAAATGCGATTCGCGCACAACATCTAGCACTACTTGCCCTTGTCAGTGCACTCAGGATCAGTTGTGTTGAAAGGTACCGGCCATCCATTGATTTTAACAGTCTTGTTGGAGGGTACGGGTTGGCTAACGCGGCGATGGCCACATCAGCACTCGCCACCCGTACCAGAACAACGAACAATCCATACCTTGTGTTACTGTTCCCAGTCGTCCGTATTTGTTATGGTTTGGGAACCGTGAAGGATATCCTTCGGCACTTTTCAAGAGCGAATAGTAATTGCTACTTGCTTAACAGAACTTGGATATTCGGGGTCGCTAATGCGTGAATAAGAGTTCTAGCTTCCCGAAGATCCTTGATGCTTGCTCGTCCCATTTTCGTAATAATCAAAGCATGATCATTGGCTGAGATCTCAACAGCTTTATCCGCATCGGATGTTATTGCAGGGATAACTACCGTGCTGACATCGTGTTTTTCAGCCTTGGTACGGATAGCCTCTCCAACTTTTTGAGCAGGATCGTCTGAAACAATACCTGCGAGCCAGAGTTTTCCAGGCTCTTCAACGCTCATTGCAAGGGCTGCACTAATAATGTCAATCTGCCGCTCATAGGACTTTGCGTTACGTGGTTCGAGGATAATCTCATGAGCGGAAACTCCGAGGATCTGTTCAACATCCGTGCGGGTACGCAAGCGTGGAGTAAAGAACTCAATCAACATTCCCAAAACAAAACCGGCAAGCACACCAACGATGAAAAAGACAACGACTCGCTTAGTTGAGACTCCACTAATGGTAGCTTCATGAACGATTTGATCAGTATCTGCTGCTGACTGGTAGATTTCAGTCTGTAAATTCGGATAGATACTCTCTAGATCTAAACGCACACGTTCAAGAACCCAGTCAGTCACTTCTGCAACTAACTCCGAATTGACACCATTAACCTGAACTCCGACAAGCGAAATACTGTTAGGGGTTTTGTAGAACGAATCAATCGGAGTTGGAGAAACGATGGTTAGGTCAAGTGCTTCTTCCCCGAATTCTGCAACTAGTTCCGAATTCAGAAGACCAGAGTCAATCATGTATTCAGCGGTGGCTCCAACCCAGCCATACAGGCTCGAACGTTGGGCTTCTGTTGATACTTGATCATCGACATCAGCGATAATCGCAAAATAACCTGTAGAGGTATAGCTTTCCGAGCCAGTGCTTTCCCCGCTTCCAGACGGAAGCACAATGCTCGATGCGAGCAATATTCCGGTTATCACTGTTAACCACCAGAATCTCTTTGCTGCTCCGATTCCCGCAGATACGAGTGCGTCAAACATATGTCTGAATCCTCCTTTAAGGATCAATTCCTGAAACAAATATTATTAATTTTTCTTTACGAGTTTTTATTCTTGTCCGCAGAAACTGCAGTAGCGATATAGGGCCTTGATCGTCTATACGAACTTGCGATAATAAAAATTGTTGCCACGCATGCCCAAAACTGGATGGTAAACACGAACATAACCCAGTCGAGCGCATTTCCTCGTGGAATCCAGAGAATATAGAGTACAGACACCAATCCGATAATCCCGATGATGCCTCCGCGGTCAATCAGCTTCGGCAATACCGCCAATAGGACGCCCAAGAGTAACGAACCTATCACTACTCCAACCCATCGATAGTCGAAATATAATTCAAGCAAATACGATGAGCCATAGCCTTCTCCGCCAAAATAATTTGGGTGTTCGAAAAAAGACAAAGCGTTGGCTGATCCATGTCGTTCAAGTGCTGTCTGGTGAAACGATTCTCCAGTTGATGCCGGTTGCGGAAAAAGTAATTTACCGTATGAAGTGTGAGTAAAAAACTCTATAAAAGGCCCGAAAACAAAACTTCTATCGTATGGTTCGAGTTTATGGGAGGCATAATATCCACGAGCCAAAACATCGAATGAGACACCTTGTTTGTCTACGAAATCCACTAATTGTCCGCCCAGTGATAGCGAAGAAACTTGCTGCGATCGCAAGTAATTGATCATGTTCAGCAAGATTGCCAACACCGGCAGACCAAAAAGTAATCCTGACTTTTCAGCTTTCCCAAGCCATTTGTCCTTCCCAGGGTAACGGTGACGGTAGACAACATAAAAAACCGCAAAAATCCCCGCAAGTACAAATGAACCGCGTAAACCAATAACTAGCAAAGGAAGGTAGATCGCAATATTGACGATTAGCACGGCATACGCCGCTCGTTTTCTGGGCATAGTAATCAAATATGCTGCCATCGCATATTCATAAAAAGTTGCTAGCGTGCGAACTGGGAGCGGAGCTGTGGAATCAAAATACAAGTAGTAATCCGTATAGGTTTTGCCTTGCATAAAGGAGTATTTTTCCAATGAGAGGTAGAAAGCTGCCAAAGCGGCTACCACGAATACTACGAATGCGACCTGCGCGAAACTCCGAATCCGTGGATCCGTATCCCGTAGCTTTTCCATACGTACCACGAAAGGTTCGTTCTTTTCGGATCCGTATCTGCGCGAGCGTGAACTCCATTCGTTGACCGATAAAAGTTCAGCTATTAAGGCCCCAGATGCCAGAAATACTAGCCCTAGGAAGAGCAATTTTGAGGAAAACTCAACTCCTGGCACTCCGCCAATCCACCACGCCGTTCCCTTAACCAATCGAACAAGCGGTCTGCCCAAAAGAAAAACGAAAAATACTATAAGGAAAAAGAGTGTGACGAGTTGTTGTCGATACCTGATAATGGAATACAAGACCATGGATCCCCAAATGGTCCATATGCCAGCAAAAGTTCCTTCCCAGTTTTGTTCAACCCGGAAGTACCCGTACAACGCCACTCCGGTAAAGAACATAAGCCCTATCAGAACGATAAACAATCCGGTAAAAAAGTCCGTACCACGCGGATTTCGTTCCACAGATATGTCACGAAACTGCTTAATTTTTAAAGCAAGTTGGACTGGTTTGGCAGTTATCTTACTGTTCACCATTACTCACCTACTTGTTTTCGTCTACAGGAAACTTAAAGATACCATCTTCCATGTATGTCGAATAAGGCATCTCTAGGTCGATAAATGCAACTTCATGACTTGGTTTGCGCTTGTCCTGCGGGGGTGGGGTCATATAATCACCAAAAGCCATCGAGAGGTAGCCATCATAGCCAACCGGAACTGCAATTACTGAGTCATCGAAAGGGACGGTAGTGGCGCTAGCAAACCACTCTTGGCGATATTCGTTGCGCATATATCCAGGGCCAGCACACAACTCAGTAGTATATTCGTGGTCGTTAAAGGCCCATTTAGTCATTTGTCGCTCAGCGAAGCGCCATATTCTGTAACGTAGCTTCTTACTGGCTACGAGCGTCAGTAGCATTTTCGAACCAAACGCCATAATGCCACCGTGACGTTCAGGAACCGTCTGAGAGCAAAACAGGGAAAAGATCAGCGCCATTACTTTTTGGTACTTACGTGCCAAAGAGCCCGGTTTTGGGCATCCATCCAACGGCAAAATATCCATTGTTAGACCTTGTGGCATCCGCTTTGCCACTTGATATGTAGTGACCAGTGTTGTGTTCTTGTCACAGATTTTCGCCATTAAATCGCCGGTAACCATGTGCTCGTTAGTACGTACATATTCATAGCGCGTGGTATCAGCGTACGTCTCCCACAGTTGCTGCAAACGTTCATAGTCCTGACGTGGCATAAAAACGTCAATATCATCGTCCCACGGCACAAATCCCCCATCGCGAACCGCGCCGATGCAGCACCCGCCACACGCATAATAAAGTAGCCCGTGACGATCACAAAAATCAGCAAAATATTCGTACAGTTGCCACGACTTATTCTGCATTCCCTGAAGTTGCTCTGCACTAAGAGAAACGGCTTCATTCATTATTCTTCCTCCGACGGAAAATAAGCGCCAAAGCTTGTGTTACAAAGGCTTTAAACTGTTTAAACTCGGGTAACCAACAAGTGGCAGCGACAAACACAATAACCGTAACGAGAACCGCCAAAATTCCCCGAAGAAGTAACGTAAACAACGTCGTCGTCCCCACTGCTGCTAACGCAAAATGCACCCCAATTGCAAGTGCTAACGTACCTATTGAATATCCGAGAACTCTTGCAAAATACGATACAGACGAAACTTTGAATCCATGTTTGAAGAGCATATACCCTTCGATAGCTCCAGAAACGAACAAGCTCGTAAAACTATTAGCAACAAGAATGCCAACAATTCCAAAGTATTGTGCGGCTACAAGGCTCAGAAGAACAAGCACAATCGTTTCAATAACGGCTTTCCACCGGGTGAACCAATACAGGCCAAAAGCGCTAGTGAATGACAACGCCGCAGTCCGAATAGTTTTTAAGAAGAATAGTGCGACAATCGCCAGTTCAATATGGAACTCAAAGACATAACTTTCGCCAAAGAACAGATACATTGCATTCGCAAATACTGCGAGCAGGGGAACCGCTACTAATGCCCCTAAGAACGCGTTGATATACAATGCCACGTTAAAAACTGCGAGCTGACGATCTCTGCCCGCGGTAACACCAAGATTTCCAACTGATGCAACTGCAGCGTCAAAGACTTTATCAATTAGACGTTGCAGAGCATTAGTAAAAAGTAAGTAGTTGGCGTATACCGCGACAACCTGTAATCCAATAAAAGTTGAAAGAATCAAATTAGTGGTCGGCGTTGAGGCGATGCCAGCAACCTTGTGTAATACCAACGCGAAAGTATTCTTCTTGATCTTATCGAGCGTATCCGGCTCAATTTTTTCAAGTGGTTCCTTATCTTTTAAGAACGGATACATCCGATCTGTTACTAAGGAAATAGAAAAGTTCTGGAAAAAAGTTGCAGCCAGCATCGTCAGCAGGAAACCCAAATATGATTCAAACAGTAACAAGATCGTAATCTGTGTTACGCACATGAGCAGTGTGAAACCATACTGCCACAGGCTTACAATGTACTGCTTTTGGTCTGCTTGGATTAGCGAGCCCTTATAAGAATACAAATAAGAAACTGCCGTATTAGCTACGAATATCAAAAAATATAATTGGAGGTTTGGAATATCCGGCATTTCCTTAATAAACCACTGCAGTTTAAAGGACAGCAGTAATCCGGTTACTCCAACAATCAGCGCAATCGTCCAGTACGCTTTGCGATACAAGTCCATCAGAGCACGGATTTGCGGCCTGTTCTTCTTCGCTAAAGGCTCGTACAACGAATAAATAATTGCCGAACCAATGCCTAACTCAGCTAGCGAAAGCATGAGCAAGAGCGAAGAAAACAGTCCCTCAATCCCGAGATACTCTTGCGACAGAGTACGAACAAACACCATTCGGGTAAGGAAATTCAAGACAACAGAAAACAGTTGCCCAAAAATTCCTACAGCCGCATTTTGTAGCGATCTTTGCAAACGCATAGTGTCCTGCTAACGCCATCGTGCGTTCATTTGGTGCGTGATTCTCTCTTCTGGAGGGAGCGGAGTCATGTAGTCACCATACTGATCTGTTAAAAACTCCCGATATCCTCCCGGCACAGGATATTGTTGTCCTTCAAACTCTAACTCGGTGGTGGAAGAGAAATAACTGCGCCGGAGTACAGTCGACATATCAGAATCTGAGAATAGCAGTTCAGAATCGCTAAATCGTGGGAACCACGACCTTAGAAATCTCTCCGCGTTACGCCCGAAGAACTCAGGACCAATCGCTCTAGCAGGAGTGCGCAAAACAGCATGTGCTAGCCTGCCCCACCATGTTCGTGCTCGCCGTGGCTTCCAGCTAGCCAACCTCATTGCTAAAAACAGGAGTTGGAAAACCCAGAAACCAAATTTCTGTTTAAAACGATTCTGGTGAACGCCATGAAGCGGGAGCACATCGATCCATACTCCTTGCACGTTCTCAATACCAGCAATATCTAAGGCTTCTTCTGCAGTCACTGTACGGGTATCAATCAGTTTTCCAAAAATCGTTGAGCTGAGTGGTTCCGTACTTGGGCTCACAAACCTGTGGTCGGGAGCGATCCGCGAGTCCGGATATTCTTTAAGCAGATCAACCATCCGAAAATAATCTTCGTTCGGCATCACGACGTCAATATCATCGTCCCAAGGGATCATTCCTTTATGCCTGACTGCCCCGATCAATGTGCCGTAAGCAAGCCACATTCTAAAACCATTTTGATCACAGAAGTCTTTGAACGATGCCAAAAGATCGAGTTCGATCTTTAAAATATCGGAGGACGAAATATCCGAGCCGCTAGCTCCACGAGTAACGCTATTATTCATCCGCTTTTGTCTCCACAATTCGATATGCCTGCATTGTATGAGCTACCCGCTCAGATTCCGGGGGAATCGTCATATAGTCTCCATAGCCAGCTGTTAGAAGTTCGTCGTATTCAGCTGGAATCGGGTATTCTCGATCTCCAAACGTGCCCAGCTGTGTTCTTTCGAATAATGATCTTTTGAAATGTAGATAAGACTGGGAGTCCGAAAATACAAAATTGCTTTTCGCTGTTGCAGGGAACATCTTACGCATCCACCATGCTGCGAGTTTTCCTGAGCGCTGATAGCTAACGATTCTGGCCAGTGGGGTGAGTACTTTTTGAATCAGCTTCCCTTTGCCAGAAGAAACAGGAATCCTTTTCCACGAGCCGATCCTCATTAGCAGGTAGAGCACGTCGAAAACTGCAACTGCAAACTTTTGTATTCCCGATGTCTGATGCACACCGTACAGTGGGAAAATATCGACCCACAGTCCATGAATTTCAGGTTGTGGTTGCCCGACCAGTATTTCTTCGTCCACAACCGTTCGTACATCGATAACTTTCGCCCATGTCACAGGGCAATTCGCATCGATATCTGGTGAAACAATCCGGATATGCTCAGAGATATATCCGTCAGTTTCTTTCAGGACAGCGAGCATTCGCTTGTAGTCATCAGCCAACATGACCACGTCAATATCATCATCCCAAGGAATCATGTCTTGATGACGAATAGCACCGATGAGCGTGCCATAAGCTAGCCACATTGGCAGATCATTGTTTTGGCAGAACTCCCAGAAGTTAGCAAGAATCTCTTTTTCTGTGTTGACGATCTCACTGTGCGACAGTTTGGATACCTTGCCAATATGATCCATGTTTTCAGTACTCACGAAACTCAGGCCTATCTTGAACATTCGTATTAAGAGCTGAAACTGAGTCTACGACCTAGCGAACCCCTTTTCACTAATCCCCATTATGATTTTGGCGATGTTTAAGACAGCTCGGTTATTAGTTTTCTCCATCGTTGGCTGATTTGAGCAACCGAGAACTTGTCTTGGGTTGTTTTGATATTTCGCGAAAATTCTTCGCGCAATTGATCATCCATAACAAGCTCACGTAATTTTCTTGCAAACTGCGCAGTATCATAAGGCTCAATCAGATACCCGGTTTTGCCATCGTTAATAATTTCGTTTGGACCAGTGAGTACGTCAAAGGCGACGCACGGTTGCTGGAATGCGGTAGCTTCAAGGAGAAACATCGGCATACCTTCCATATCTGAGGTTAGAATGCCGATAGCATGACGCGGAACTTCACGATACATGTCAGAGGAAACGCCTTTTAGTAGTACTTTCTCTTCAAGTCCACTTTTCTGGATCTGTTGCGCAAGCTTTTCACGTTCTGGGCCATCCCCGTACACGTGAATTTGCCAATCTGGAATATCTTGGAGAGCCATTTGCGCGATCTCAGGTATGCGCAAAGCACCCTTTTCTTCAGAAAGCCTTCCTGCCCACAAAATGGTTTTCGAACTCAAATCGGCTGTTTTTCCATCCGGATTGATTTGCGGGTCAATCCAGTTCGTCACCACGCGTAGTTTTTTCGCGGGGATCTTTAAGAATTGTTGATAGTCTTTACAGCTGCGTTCAGTGAGAACTATCGTAAGATCGCTTCCTATAGCCGAGACTTTTCGTATAAGTGTTGTGCTTCGCTGACCAAGCTGGGCTCCGATGGCTCCATGATCGTGAAATACAATCTTGCAACGGTTCTTCCTGCCGAAAATGCGATTCCAGATAGCAATCGGAAGGCCAATAATCCCCATATAAGTAGTTTGAAGGAAACAAATATCAATCGATTGATCTTGCAAATATTTTCGAAGCGGATTAAAAGACTCCACAATCGTTTGACGGAGCCTAGGCATTTCTCCACGTCCTAAATAGGCAACAGTCACCCGCGGATCCAGTGGAATCGATGGGCCACGTTTCTCCGGAAAACCATAAAGGTTGACGATATGAACGTCGTATTCTGCACACAGCTCATTGGCAACCAACCCAATTACTCGTTGGGCGCCTCCGGTATTACCGATATCCCAGATAGCGAATGCGATTTTTGTACGTTCTTTGTTATCCAAGAGTTCGTCTTCCTGCTTTCATTTTCACAAGTTTTGAGTAAAGCCTAAGGCTCGCAAGTAGTGCCAAGGCAGCTATTTTACGCGTGATATGGAAGTTCTTTGAAGATAATGTTGTCAGCGTGTGTGAACGCAAATATTTAATTATTTCTTTCTGTTCTGCAGGCGGCTGAATCATGTCAGATAAGATGATCCGGTCAAGAACAACGAACCGAGAAGAAATACATCTGAATTCCGCAGCTTTCTGCACTTCTCGGTGCAGATTAAGAGCTTGAAGTTTTGAGTATTCAGCTGCTTCGATCAGATGAAGCGCACGTGGCGCATATGGTTCAGTGGTTATTGAATTTTCACGATGGTAGTAGACATATAAAGGCACCGTATTAATCGCAACAGATTCGAGATGTCCTACACCATCAGCCGTGAAGAAAGAATCCTCGTAATACTTGCCCTCCCGGAAACGAAGGTCTTTAAGCGCCGATCGGCGGTACATCCGGTTACACACAGAACCAGGAACCTCTCCGAGTAACGTAAGCTTGAAAAAGTCTTGATAACTCACGTCGACACAGGTCTGTCGAAAATTAATTTCGTCTTTGTCTGAATACTTATCTATAATTCCAACGACAGCTAAATCAGCATCATCAATTGTTCTTTGTAGCGTCGCTAAATACTCTGGCAATACATAATCATCAGAATCAACGAAGACAACGAATTCACCCTCGGCTGCTTCAAGACCAGTATTGCGAGCACCTGAAAGCCCCTTGTTTTCTTGATGGATTACTCGAATACGCCGATCAGTATGTGAAATTTCGTCACAAAGACGGCCGGATATTCCGTCAGTAGAGCCGTCATCAACGAGAATCAATTCCCAGTTTTCGAAAGTCTGGCTCATAATCGAGTCAACACATTGCTGAAGATATCGTTGTGTGTTGTACACGGGCACGATGATTGAAATAAGCTCTTTTTGTTGGTCTGACACTCTTTCTCCCGCTCTAGAGTTCCCATTTAAAAGCAGTCTTGAAAGTCGTCCCTAGATCATTCATAAACACCCGATGGATATCGTCCACAGTGCGTACCGGTTCTTCTTCGTAAACGATTCGTCGAATCCGTGAACGGAACTTCGGGCTTTCCCACAATTTCGCAGCGCATACGAAATCGTCTCTCCCAGAACGTGAACTACCCACCAGAGTTAGGCCTTTTTCTAAGACCATCCTCGTTTCTACCGCAATAGGATTTTCAGTGACACCCATCAGAATCACATTCCCCTGCGGCCTGATCACCTGAATAATTTCTGCCACCGCGCTGACTGAGCCAGCTCCACCAACGCATTCAAAAGCGTCATCAATTGAGAAATCTGCCGGTAGTTTTGAAGCGATGAAAGTATCGTTTGCCATCGTGAAAAAGTCGAGTTTTTCATGATGGGTTCCAATAACTGCAATATACAGATCGGGATAGAGTTCCCGTAGGACTGCGGCCAAAATATAGCCGACAGACCCGTCACCCCAGATAGCCACACGCTTTGATGTGCCATCTGCTAATGCTTGCCAACGGTCAACCGCATGACATGCGACGGATGTCATTTCCGATTGAGCAGTTACTACGGATACTTCGGGAATTTCGACTACCTGTTCAATGGGTAAGTCGACGATTTCCCGCATAAAACCGTCGGCTCCCGACGAAAGGAAAAGAAACCCATCAGCATAGTTTTCGTAAACGCCTTTAACCGGGTCACCAGGGATATTCGGCACCATTGCAACTGGGGTTCCCAAAGCAAAAGTTCCCGAATCATCGCGGACTACTACTCCCACAGCTTCGTGAATCAGTGCCATTGGGAATTTCTGTTCCAGAATATCTTTGGGACGGCGTCCTTGATAATAACGTTGGTCTGCCTGACAGATAGACATATGGGTAGGCCGAACCCATACCCGATTCTTAGTTGGGATTTCGCTGAATCTCACTGCAATTGATCGTGGTGCAGTGACCTGATAGGAGGCAGTAATCATTCAGCATCACTTTCGTCAAGTCGATCAATCAATGCTTGTGCAATTCGGTAATCCATCACTGTTGTAAGCTTAATATTTTCCGGCGCTCCGTCAACGAGCTTAACTGGATAACCAGCAAGGACAAGCGCTTTACAGGCATCTGGGATACGTTCTTTTTCGCGATCCGATAACCGAGCGAACGAGTCTTCCAACAGGCCAATCTTAAAGCTCTGGGGAGTTTGGCCTTGGTAGAGCTGAGAACGATCCGGGATCTCGGTAATCATATTGGCATCCACCGAATTAACGATTGTGTCCGTAGCAGGAATAACGGTATCGCAAGCTCCATATTCCTGTGCTGCTTTAATGTTTTCACTTATAATCGACAGCGAAACAAACGGTCGAACAGCATCGTGAGTGACAATTATGTTCTCAGGATCAGCACCGTATTCTTCATTAATTGTCTGCAGGATATTAGCAATCGTTCCGTTACGATTAGCCCCGCCTGCTATCACAACGACACGTTCATCTAGACCTTCACGTTCGAGTAGCTCTCGAGTGTAATCGACCCAGTCCGGGTGTACTCCGACATAAACGCCATCAAACTCGGGAACCAATAGGAACTTTTCGATTGTATGGAGAATAACCGGTTTATCGCCTAAGTCTAAGAACTGTTTCGGCATATTCGCTAACTTCATTCGCGAACCAGTGCCCCCAGCTAAAATCGCGGCAAAAATCATGTCATCCCTCTTTATCGATATTACGGATCTGTAGAATACTACCCGTCCTGAAATGAGCGCTGTATTCATCGTACATTTTTTATCGTCGCTGTCCCATATAAGACGCTCCCATTCAAGACGACGCTAAACAGGTCGGCGCGCCTTAATCCGTCCTGCATCGAGCCGAACTTTAGTGAGATAATGTAGCGGTCGTCAACAGTGGAAAAGGAAAAATTGATGTCTCTAAAGCTTGCTATTGATCGAGCTATTTCCGGAATTGCGCTTCTCGCACTTTCTCCTGTGTTAGTCGTCACCGCAGCGGCAATCAAATTTGACTCCGCTGGCCCGGTTTTCTTTCGACAAGAGCGTGTAGGCCTGCATGGACAGACATTCCGAATCCACAAGTTCCGCACGATGCGCAACGAAAAACCAAAAGTGAATGTGTCGGCAAGTGGAGATCCTCGCGTCACACGAGTTGGTAAAATCCTACGCAAAACCAAGCTTGATGAACTCCCCCAGCTCATCGACGTCGTCAAAGGTGATATGGCTATTGTCGGACCACGTCCGGAAGTTCCCGAGTATGTAGCAGTTTGGCCAGATGAATTGCGAGATGAGATTCTTTCGGTTCGTCCAGGCATTACTGATCCTGCCTCCATTAAGTATCGTAACGAGGCAGATGAACTGGCCCAAGCTGACGACGCCGAAAAATACTACGTTGAAGTACTCATCCCGAAAAAAACAGCGCTCTACGCCGAGTATGTACGGAACCAGTCCCTATTAGGCGATTTCAAGCTGATTTTTCAAACATTGGCAACCGTTATTCGGGATTAATTGCCAGCTCCTATTATTGTCCTTGATACTGCGCATTAATCGTTGCAAGCCGTTCATTAGCCGCGCGCATAAGTTCCATATTAAAAAAGGTAGTCGTCGACACATATTCAGCGCTTTCAACCAACACAATGTCAGGATTAAAACGGTCAAAGTAGTATTCGAAATTCATCAGATTGTCATAGTTATGAACCGAATAGACTTCGTGAAAAACTCCCCAGTATATTTCTGGATTCTTAATGTAGTAGCTGCCGTGGAAGAAAAGCGCGTTTGGTAAGTCTTCACTACCCTCTCCGGTAAAACGCCATGCGTTATAAAACCAGTAATTGTCAGAAAGCTCCATATGAGGAAACTCCTGCGAAATTCCCACGATATCCGCAGTATTTTTATAAGCGAAGTATTCCACTTGGTCATTAATAGCAAATTCAGAAACTTGCAGTGAGGTTTCTGTGACTTGCTCGACACTAAAGTCAGTCAGTTCTTGAAGCGATAGCTGCGGGAAATCTTCTTGAAGAGTCGCAATCATGTTGTTAGTGCCATAAAAAGCACCTAAATCATTCCAATGTCCCGAATCATACTGCTTGTTGAAGACCAGTTCGGTTTCACCAATTTCAGCCAGATATTCCACATTAGAAATGTAATTGACTCCTTCGTCTTGCAAAGCTTGTTCGAAAGGAGGGAGGAACTCATTTGAGTAAACATATCCTCTCGGCAAATATTGAGGATACACCGACCCCTTACTTGGGTTAATCACGTATAGGAAAACGACACCACGCGCTTCACAATAGTCTTGAATATTCCGTAAAAGCACTGAGAATTCGGCATTAAATTCCGGATCCGAGTACTGCCAGTAGCCGTCATTGTATACCCAGCCATCTTGTCCATAGGTATACAGTGGGTGTTCCATCCGTCCAAAAAGCATATCGTTAAGCACAATATTTGTGTTGACGCCTTCGTCATAAAACCCGACACGCTTTCCAAGATAGTTTTGTAGTAATTCGGGGTCTTTCCATTCATCAGCGGCTAGCTCTGGAAGCATTGCATTTGTCGATGCCGAAACCGCATCCACCTGCGTATTCATTGTGAGTGCAGGTAGCCCTAGGAGCGTCAGGATAGCGACGGCGTTTATTTTCGTCATTTTACTCATGAGTGCTCCTTAAAACTGAAAGTACAGGAAGGGGGTATACGAGTTCGACACCATTCCACTAAAACTGAGTATGAAAAGCCCAGCCATTGTCACTAATACAAGTAGCTGATAAGCGGGCTTTGCCTGCGCTATAGCCATGGCAGAACGAGTTTTTGTTTGAAGTACAGGGCGACTGAAAAGCCCAATTCCCGCCGCTGCTCCCAGAAGAAATACCGTGTTCTTCAGGTCGTAATAATAAAGCCAAGTGAATGACACATCACTTACGCCGATACCAAGGAGCTTGTAACAATAATCCATAAACTCGTCGACATTGGGCTGCCAGAAACACAACCACCCAATAAATACCACGGTCATCGTGTAGGCCCAGCCTAGGATCCTCATCGGAAGGCGCGTCCAGTCCAGTTTGCGATACGCCGGCGTACGCTCAATAAGAATGACGATGCCGTGTGCGATACCCCAGTACAGATAAATTGGCGTATTGCCATGCCATAAACCGGTAAGAACGAAAACAATGAAAAGATTTAGGTACACGCTACCTTGTCGATTACCTCCGAGTGGGATGTAAATATAATTCCTAAACCAAGCTCCGAGCGAGATATGCCAGCGCCGCCAAAACTCACTAATAGATGTCGCAATATACGGAAAGTTGAAGTTTTCCCCAAATCGGAAACCGAAAATGCGCGCAATACCAAGTGCCATATCGGAATACGCAGAGAAGTCGAAGTAAAGCTGGAATCCAAAAGCAAATACTCCAAACCATGCAGTACCCGCATCCATATTCTCAAGCCGAGGAAGGGAAGCTACCATCCGACCAAATTCGTCAGCAATTATGACTTTCTTGGCTAGACCGATAATAAAGCGTTGCAGGCCGGCATAAACATCTTCCCAAGTAGACACTCTTGAAATAATCTGTTCGCGCATTTCTTGGTAGCGAACAATTGGCCCTTGCAGAATTTTCGGAAAGAAGACAATGTAAAGCGAAAGATTGATAAATTCTGCCAGCTCATTGTCTTTGCGAGCGTTTGCAGTAGCAGGTTTAGCGACCGCGCCCACCATCGACTGATATGAATCGACAAGATAAGAGATGGAGTGGAAGACAATAAAGGACATGCCAAGAGGGAAAATGACATCCGGGGTGATCCCAGTAGCACCGATCATTGATAGCACAAGCGCCGGATATTTATATTTTACAAGCACCACAACATTGATTATGAGACCAAAGACAAAAGCCATCTTCGATTGTTTGGCACGCATAATGTAAGAAGTCAGGTAGGTTACCGTGATCAACAGAACGATAACCGACAGATTACTTCCCGCTCCTGCCCAGTAAAAAAGCACCGATATCAATATCAGATAGACATTGAGTACACGGTTATTCTGCCGGGTTATCAGACCTAGCAAGAAATATATTATGACGCTTATTGGCAGGAAATAGCTTACAAAAGTAACGACGCTAAATCCCACAATTCCCCCATCTTAATTTGAGGCTTTTACAATGAGTCCTGCTTCCCACTCGGGTCTCATTATAAACAGTAGCCATAACATTGCGGACAAGCTTGGTTCGCGAGTACGCAATAATCAGTACACCGAGATTACATTACTTTGCATCTGCTGATTTGTCCTTTTTGCTCAATATTAGCCTGCTCCTGTTTACACCATCCTCTACGTGGTTAAGCAACTTTTAAGCCCTTCACGACGTTTCCGCAGATAAACGATAAAGTTACCTCGCTAACAAACAGGCGTGTCACTTTCCATTTCCAAATTATTCAACTAGTGTGTTCACTGTTGATTTACTGAACACTCTAGTTGAACAGGGGTTGCTGGACGAAATGGAACGTTTGGACTTTGAAGTGCTTTACGAGATTTACCGCAACGGGTATTCCTCGCAACGCTCATTAGCAAACCGGCTAAAGGTTTCTGTGGGCTCAGTCAACGCCGCTATCAAGTCCTTGCGTCAACGCGACCTGATCAATTCGACTAACGCTATCTCTTCCGCCGGTGTCACCGCCCTCGAACCGTACAAGGTTAATAACGCAGTTATCATGGCAGCTGGCCTATCGTCACGCTTCGCCCCAATTTCCTACGAGCGGCCTAAAGGATTGTTGCGCGTTAAAGGGGAAATCCTTATCGAACGCCAGATCCGTCAGCTTCGAGAAGCAGGTGTAAAAGACATCGCCGTCGTCGTCGGGTACAAACAAGAACAATTCTTCTATCTAGAAGAAAAACTCGGCGTCGACATCATTGTGAACGCAGAATACCGGACACGCAATAACAACTCGACTATCCACGTTGTGCGCGACAGACTCGCAAATTCATATATCTGTTGCTCAGATAACTACTTCACCGACAATCCTTTCGAATCGCATGTGTACGACTCGTACTATTCTGCAATCTGGGCTGAAGGTGAAACTGACGAATGGTGCCTAACCACCACGGGTCGCGATGCACTTATTACTGATGTGGAAATTGGCGGAAAAGATGCATGGGTTATGGCCGGTCACGTGTACTGGTCAAAGAAATTCTCAAAGCGCTTCGTTGAAATCCTTGAAGACGTTTACGATGAGCCCCAAACAGCAGGTTTGCTGTGGGAGTCAATCTACCTTGACCATATGGATGAACTACCGCTGTACATGCGTAAATACGACAATAATGCGATTCGCGAGTTCGACTCCGTCGAGGATTTACGCGATTTCGATCCGGAATTCATCAACAACGTTGATCTCGAAATATTCGATAACATCACCCATATTCTTGGTTGTGAGCGCGCGGATATTAAGAATATTGTTCCGCTCAAAAAGGGGATGATGAACCTATCGTTTTACTTCTCAGTCAACGATAAAGGGTATGTCTACCGCCATCCTGGTATCGGCACCGAATTACTTATCGATCGGAAAACCGAAGCGGCAGCACAAAACGCTGGCAACAAATTAGGCTTCGACCATACGTATCTTTACCAGCATCCATCCAAGGGCTGGAAGATTTCACATTACGTTGAAGGCTATCGTCATCTCGATCCGCATAACGACGATGACTTAAATCGCGTTTTCCTGATGATGCGTCAGTTACACGCTAGCGAACACAAAGTGGATAACTTCTTCGATTTTTGGGAAGCAGCCAAGGAATTCGAAACGATATTACTTGAGTATGGGCCTATCGAAATGGCCGAATACGAAATACTCGCAGCTGATATGAAAAAACTTGCACACTACGTAATGCAAGAAAGGGCCGAGCCCGTGCTTTGTCACAACGACTTCTCTCCTGTCAATGTCTTAGTTGATAAACAAGGGAATTTCTCTTTAATCGACTGGGAATACGCTGGCATGGGAGATCCCGCAAATGACTTCGGTACCTTCTGCGTTACGTCCGAATACTCCGAAGAAGAAGTCGATCGCGCTATGAATATCTACTGCGAAGGACAACCTTCGCAGGAAGAATACCGCCATAATCTTGCCTATATCGCATTTGCGGGTTGGGCTTGGTACTTGTGGTCACTGGTTAAAGAAGCCGAAGGCGATCACATCGGCGAATATCTTTACCTCTACTACAAGTACGCCAAAAAATATATGCGCAAATCCCTTGCGCTCTATCAAGGAGAATAATCCATGAAATACGGACTTCTAAGTGGCATCACCTGGGGCCTCAACGCCGTTATTCTAGGAATCGCACTTTCGATGGCACCCTACGTTGGTACTGCGCAAGCAATCGCCTTGGGTGCAATCGTCAGCGCATTTTTGCACGACGCGTTCGCCGCGGGCTGGATGACCATATACATGGCAACAAAGGGACGTTTGAACGACACCCTGCGTGCACTGAAAACCCGGTCCGGCAAGGTTGTGATGATCGGAGCGCTCATGGGCGGCCCGATCGGCATGGGCGGCTACCTTGTAGCGATTAACCATATTGGAGCATCCCGCTCGGCTATTATTTCCACCTTCTACCCCGCATTTGGAGCTTTCCTCGCATTTATGTTCCTCAAGGAACGCATGCGTTGGTACCAGCTCCTCGCTTTCGTTACCGCATTGGGCGGCATTGTCGCCATGGGTATCCTATCTGCAACCGATGAATCGATTAATAATCCCGTCGTTGGTCTGATTGCCATTTCTCTTGCCGTTATTGGGTGGGGCTCAGAAGCCGTCTTCTCCGCTTGGGGTATGCGCGACGACGCCGTTGACAACGAAACAGCACTCCACATCCGCGAAATCACCTCGGCTCTTGCCTACGCTTTCATCGTCATTCCAATGTTCGGCGCTTGGGCATTTATTTTCGGCAACGAGTTCTTCAGCAAGGCCAACGGTACGATCTTGCTCGCCGCGCTTGCCGGCACGATTTCATACATCGTCTACTACAAGGGTATTTCGATTATTGGCGCAGCCAAGACCATGGCCGTCAACATTTCATACTCCGCTTGGGCAGTGCTCTTCGCCTTCCTCATCCTCGGTGACGTACCAGACTTGATCACCGTCATTCTGTGCTTCGTTATCCTCTTCGGCACCATCTTCTCCGCAGCCGACGCACGCGAACTATTCGCACGTCGCTCGGTTTCTAAAGTCGAGGTGAACGTTGAGGATACTAAGCTTGAACTAATAAAGCAGGACTAATACCAGATCTCGACGCCGAAAGTTATTGAAACCGCGTGTTCATCTGCCCCGCACGCTTTGGATAGGAGTTAGTTAGAAATGAAACGTTTAGATTTTGAAGTGCTCTACGATATTTACCGCTATGGTTATTCTTCGCAGCGCACGCTAGCAAACCGTCTCAAGGTATCTGTGGGGTCAGTGAACGGCGCGTTAAAGTCGCTGCGCAAGCTTGCCCTAGTTGATTCAGCTAACGCCATCACTCCTGCCGGTATCTCAGCGCTCAACCCATACAAGGTTAAGAACGCTGTTATCATGGCCGCCGGTTTATCCTCCCGGATTGCGCCGATTTCATATGAGCGTCCCAAAGGCCTACTGCGCGTCAACGGCGAAGTTCTCATAGAACGCCAGATCCAACAGCTACAGGATGCTGGTATTGACGAAATCATCGTCGTCGTCGGATACAAGCAGGAACAATTCTTCTATCTAGAAGAAAAGTTCGGCGTCGAGATCATGGTGAACGCTGACTACCAAACGCGAAATAACAACTCCAGTATTTACGTTGCCCGTAGGAAGCTCGCAAATTCGTATATTTGTTCTTCCGATAATTACTTCACCGAAAACCCCTTCGAAACCCACGTCTATGACTCCTACTATTCGGCGTCTTGGATAGCCGGAGAAACCGATGAATGGTGCATCCAAACCACGGGTAAAGACAAATTAATTACCGGCGTCGAAGTCGGCGGTAGCGACTCATGGATTATGGCCGGGCACGTGTACTGGTCAAAAGAGTTCTCAAAGCGTTTCGTTGAAATCCTCGAGCGTATCTATAACAAGCCACGTACCGCGAATATGCTGTGGGAGTCGATCTATCTCAAATACATTGATCAGCTCCCGATGTATATGCGCACATACCCTGAGGGTGTTATTCGAGAATTTGACACTCTCCCCGAACTGCGAGATTTTGATCCAGAGTTTATTGAGAATATTGATCTCGATATTTTCGACAATATTACTCGCACGCTCGACTGTGAACGTTCAGAAATTAAAAAGATTGAACCTCTCAAACAGGGGCTGACTAATCTCTCGTTCTACTTCTCCGTGCGTGGAAAAGGCTACGTGTACCGTCATCCTGGAATCGGTACAGAGTCTCTTATTAACCGTGCTGATGAAGCAGCAGCACAACAGGTAGCGTCCAAGATGAATCTGGATCATACCTATATTTACCAACATCCGACTGAAGGTTGGAAGATCGCAAAGTTTATCGCTAACTCCCGCCATCCCGATCCGCGAAATCCAGAAGATTTGGCACGCATGCTCACAATGATGCGCAACTTGCATTCTTCTGACGAAACCCTCGAGAACACCTTCCTGTTCTGGGACGCGGCGAAAAGCTACGAGGCCAGCTTGCTTGAACACGGACCGATCGAAATCACCGAGTATGAAGATTTGGCCGCCGACATGGCCGAACTTGCCGAATATGTGGCGAAAGATAATGCCGAACTAACCTTGTGCCATAACGATTTCTTCTATCTCAATATTTTGGTGGACAAAAAGGATCGATTCTCTCTTATTGACTGGGAGTACGCCGGAATGGGAGATCCTGCGAACGACTTTGGCACTTTCTGCGTGTGTAGCGAGTTCTCTGCCAAGGAAGTCGACCAAGCAATGCGGATTTACTGCGAGGGTGAACCTTCTGCGGAAGATTACCGTCATAACCTTGCCCATATTGCTCTTGCCGGCTGGGCATGGTACTTATGGTCGCTCTTAAAGGAAGCCGAGGGCGACAATGTTGGCGAATGGCTTTATATCTACTACAAGTATGCAAAGAAATATCTGCGCAAATCTCTTGCGCTCTACCGAGGAGCTTAAACCATGAAGTACGGACTTCTCAGCGGCATCACCTGGGGTCTTAACGCTGTTATTCTAGGAATTGCGCTGTCTATGGCACCCTACATTGGTACCGCAGAAGCAATTGCAATGGGAGCGCTTGTCAGCGCGTTCTTACACGACACCTTCGCCGCCGGGTGGATGACACTCTATATGGGAGCAAAAGGACGCTTGAAAGACACGCTTGCCGCGCTTAAAACCCGCTCCGGAAAAGTCGTGATGATTGGTGCACTCCTTGGAGGCCCGATCGGTATGGGCGGCTATCTCGTAGCGATTAATCACATTGGCGCATCCCGCTCGGCTATTATTTCGACTTTCTATCCCGCTTTCGGAGCCTTCCTCGCCTTTATGGTCCTTAAAGAACGTATGCGCTGGTACCAGCTCCTCGCTTTCGTTATCGCATTGGGCGGTATTGTCTCTATGGGTATCCTTTCGGCAACTGATGAGTCAATTGATAATCCAATTGTTGGACTATTCGCTATTTCGCTCACCGTTATCGGCTGGGGTTCAGAGGCCGTGTTCAGTGCTTGGGGTATGCGCGACGACGCCGTTGACAACGAAACAGCACTTCATATCCGGGAAACTACCTCAGCTATTGCCTACGGCGTCATCGTAATCCCACTGTTCGGCGCGTGGAGCTTTCTCCTCGGCAATGAATTCCTTAACAAGGCCAACGGTACGATCTTGCTCGCCGCGCTTGCTGGCACTATTTCCTACCTTGCCTATTACAAAGGTATTTCGATTATTGGCGCAGCCAAGACCATGGCCGTCAACATTTCATACTCTGCTTGGGCGGTATTCTTCTCCTTCCTTATCCTCGGAGACAAGCCGGATCTCATTACCGTTATCCTGTGCTTCGTTATCCTCTTCGGCACGATCTTCTCCGCAGCCGACGCACGCGAACTATTTGCTCGGGGTTCAGCTAACGAAACGAAGTAAAAGGAGGCTGACGACGCCGAAGCTACCGGCTGTCTTGTAGCAAAAGTCTAACTTGCTCATATCATCTTAAAGATCAATCTCGGTGGTCAACACGCCGTTCGGCTGTTACTATTGATGAAGTTGTTACGAATGTCCGATTTGGAGTGACATGGTCATCGAGAAAATCTCTGCATTATTGACGCTCATACTCGCAGCGTCTCCTCTTGCCGCACCAATACAAAACGCACCGGACTCGTCCGTAATAGGTCAAACTACTGGATCATCTGAAGTAAACGAAGCAGCTTTCGGGGTGGATATCCTGTCGGCGGCTACGGCGGAGCGTTTCGATGATAATGCGCTTGAGAATACGACAGTTCTTGAACCTGCCGCCTTTTTCCTCAAAGACAATGCGGTAGTCACCAGCACAGTTGACCTCGGATCAGATGAACCGGAGCCGACTATTACTGATCCGGAACCCGGCGTTACGCTTAGCGATACCGGCTATGAGCTACTCACTTCCCCGCTAGCCAGTGAAGAGTTCCAAGTTGCGGGCGTAACGTGGAGTGGAGCTACTCCTGCCACGATTGATATTCGAACCGAAGTCAACAGTGAATGGAGCGAATGGTACCGACTAGAACTAGAAGACAGTGAGGACGGAGGCACACCCGGTACCGAGCCGTTCATGTCTGCCGGTGCCACCGGTGCTCAAGTCCGTGCTACCGGTACTACCCTGCCCGATTCTCTGAACCTGATGTTAATGACCGGCGCAGAAAATACCGAAACCGAAGTCTGGATTGACCCAGAAATATCGGATGTTGCCCCGCCAGCAGAAACGAATACCGATGAAGCCATTAATGCCGATGATGTAGCAGCCGTTTCGAGCGATGTTGTCACAGATCAAATCAGTCTCGGCCAGTCGCGGTTCTTCACCGACTACGGGATCGACACTGCGAAAACTAATCTTCTGACGCCTTCCGTAGTATCAGCTGCCGTTCCTGCGCCAAATATTCGAAGCCGTGCGCAATGGGATGCACCCACAGCTTCGTGGACACCCGTCTATGTTGATCTCAAAGGCGCAATTATTCACCACACTGCAGGACAAAACGAATATACCGAAGCCCAAGCCCCGGGAATCGTCCGCGGAATCTACGATTACCACGCCAACCGTTTAGGCTGGGGCGACATTGGTTACAACTTCCTTATTGACAAATATGGAAATATCTACGAGGGGCGTACTGGTTCACTTAATGCTCCAGCGGGCAAAATGGTTATCGGCGGTCATGCCCGACCAGCAAATACCAATTCCGTTGGCATTTCTGTACTCGGCACTTACATGGATTCAGTCACCCCAAGTACAACAGTGCTCAATGCAATCGAGTCCATTATTGCTTGGCAATTCTCCCGCTCCGGTGTAAGCCCGTCGGGAACTTGGGTTCATGGTGGCGGTAGCTCAATTTCAACTATTGCCGGCCACAAAGAAGTAGCAGCAACGGCCTGCCCTGGCACGATTCAAAATCACATGGGCTCAATCCAGACGAATGTCGCTTCACTAATGAGCGGCCAAGTAGCCACTTGGAAGTACATGACCGGAGCTGGTGGCCAAGGCTGGTACTACGTTGACGCAACGGGAACTCCGTATAAAGGCTGGCGACAAATCGGCGGAGAATGGTATTACCTTGACCCTTCTACCGGTTTAATGCGTGCTGGTTGGCAAGAGATTAATGAAGCTTGGTATTACCTTGGTGTGGACGGTGCGATGCGCACCAATTGGTATAAACACGGAGATAACTGGTATTACCTTGGTGTGGACGGTGCGATGCGTACCGGCTGGCTCAAGCTGTCTAACAAGTGGTATCACTTCAGCCCTAATGGACAAATGCACACGAAGTGGACTCTTATTGACGACCACTGGTATTACCTAGATCCTGTCTCCGGTGTGATGAGTACCGGATGGTTTGAGTACCTCAACAGGTGGTATTTCCTCGACTTTGACGGAGCGATGCGCACTGGCTGGTTACTGTCATACAACAATTGGTATCACTTAAACTCTCATGGACAGATGGAAACCGGTATCCAACGAGTTAACGGAGAGGACTACTATCTCGACCCCACAGGTAAGCTTGCTACTGGCTGGATTTCTTTCCTTGACAACAAATACTATGCCGAGGATAACGGCGAACTCATCAGCGGCTGGCATCAACTCGACAACAGCTGGTACTACTTCAACAACGATAAAGCTATGGTGACCGACTGGCTACATCTAGACGGTGAATCATACTGGTTCTGGGCTTCCGGGAAAATGGCTATCGGCTTGCGCTGGATTGCTGGAGAGCTGTATTACTTTGACACCACTGGTCGAATGACCGAAGGATGGGTCAGCACAAACGGAAAATGGTACTACGGCACCCAAGATGGCACGCTTGCTCGCGGCTGGCACAAAGTCGATAACAAGTGGTATCACTTTGGTACCGATTGGGTGATGAATACCGGGTGGTTAGTGGACAAAGACGTTTGGTATTACCTCAATCCAAAGGGAAACATGGCCGTGGGCTGGCAACAAGTAAACGGGACATGGTACTACTTCCGCTCTACTGGCCAAATGGGAACAGGCTGGCTCTACTCAAACAGCAAGTGGTACTACCTAGCTGATTCAGGTGCAATGGTTACTGGAGTACAGCGAATTGATGGAAAGACGTACACTTTTGATCAAAACGGTGTCTTAAAATACTAATACTGCAACCGCTCAACGAATCGGGTCCTCATGTTGAAAACCCTACGTATTAAGGTATTCGCTACATTCGCCGCAGTAACGCTACTCTCCGGCGTCAGTATTGCCGTAAACGTCCCATACGCTTTTGCTACCCGAAATCCGGATGGAGAATGGTACTCCGTAGGCTCTTCCACGTGGTACCGGCTCAGCAATGGAAGTAGCTATCACGGATGGATACAAGACGGTGACGACTGGTACTACGTTCATCCAAGCTATGCCCGGCTAAAATCGAGCAAGATAAACCTTGATGGCACATGGTATTACTTCCGCGCCGATGCAACAATGGCTGCCAACGAGTGGGCAACCGATAACCATTTCTGGTTCTACGCGAAATCGAACGGTGCGCTTTACCAAAATGAATGGCTGTTCTACAACGAAAACTGGTATGCCTTTGACAAGGTTGGCAATATGTATGCAGACCGGCAATTCTGTGACCAAAACGGTAACTGTTATGTTTTCGACGATCAAGGCAAGATGCTTACAGACCAATGGATCAGCTGGCATTTACCGTTAAGCGGAACACCTATATGGTCGTATGTGAATCCGCAAGGCCTCCTAATTCGGGAAGGTTGGCATTATGTCCACGGAGCATGGTACTTCTTCGAAGGCACCTCAATAGCTAATCAGGGCCGCACCATAGCCAATGGAGTGCCCTATTACTTCTATTTGGATGGTTCTTACGCGACCGGGGGCTGGATAAACGCCGGAAATAATACGTGGTATTACGCTGATCCTTCCGGAGCGCTCGCAACCAACACATGGCGCTATTCGGGAGGTAAGTGGTATTACTTTGGCGCGGACTCCCAAATCCGAAAAGAAGAAGGGCTGATTGAGGTCGACGGACATTGGTATTACATCAACGCTGACGGCTCCATGTACACCGGCTGGCTCCAGTATTACGCACCGCACGATAACATGTACTACTGGCAATACTTCGATACAAACGGCACATTGGTCAATAATGCGTGGCGATACATTAACGACTCATGGTACTACTTCGAAAACACAGTCGCACAAGCTTTCGGATATAAGCTAGTTAACGGCAGCCCTTACTACTTTACAGATTCTTGTGCTATGGCTACCGGCTGGGTAAATCTGGGTGGTGGAAATTATTATTACGCTGATTCTTCCGGAGTGCTCGCCACAAATGCATGGCGCTCAATCGGCAACAAATGGTACTACTTCGGCACAAATTCCACGATGTATCGTAATGGCACATTCACGGTTAACGGCAAGCCTGAAACCTTCGACGAGTCCGGAGCTTGGCTCGGATAGACTACAGAATCGTAAATTCAATAACCGCCTCATTCGACTACCATAAAAGGAAGCACCAATGATTCGTACGTTACGCGCAAAGGCTATTGCAGCACTAGCGGCCGTAGCCTTGTTCTCCGGCGTCGGCATTACTGGTACCGCGACCGAAGCTTATGCGGCACCCTCCCCTAATGGGACATGGTCCTACAGCGCAGGTAGCTGGTATTTTTACGACACGTCTAATACAAAACTAACGTCAACGTGGATTTACGATAACGGTTACTGGTACTACCTCGACGGGCAAGGAAAAATGCTCGCCTCTTCATGGGGGCATATCGGCAACGACTGGTATTATTTCAACGCCTCCGGCGCAATGCTTAGTTCCAATTGGCTCAAATACAACGACGACTGGTACTACTTTGGCGCTAGCGGAAAAATGTTTGAGAACTCGTGGGTCCTGCACCGGGCCGAATGGTACTATTTCGGCTCTAGCGGACAAATGTTAACCAACACGTGGGCTCATTACAATAGCGACTGGTACTACTTTGATTCCCTCGGACGAATGGTTCGTTCCAAATGGGTCAGTGCCGGGACGAATTGGTATTACATTGATGTCACCGGCAAAATGATGCGTTTTACATGGCTTTTGGACAAGGGAAACTGGTATTCACTTGATGCCAACGGCGCAATGCACGCAAACGCTCAATACGTTATCAACGGCCAGCTCTACTACTTCTATCCGAGCGGTACCATGGCCACAGGTTGGTTCCTCTTAGATGGTAAGTGGCGCTACGCTGATTCTTCCGGCGCACTTGTTCAAAACGGGTGGAAGATGGTTGATGGAGCGTGGTATTACTTTGCAGATGCCGCTATCTATCAAAACCGCACTTTTTACGACCAGAACGGCAAGTATTATGCCGTAGATAACTCTGGGCTCATGCTTTCTTCGACGTGGGTCACGGCTTTTGGCGACTGGTGGTATATGGGTGATTCCGGAGCCGCTTGGACCGGATGGAAGAAGATCGACGGCTACTGGTACTACTTCGACCCTACCAAGGATTTCCGAATGGTCGCCGGTACCACGATGATCATTGATGGAGTTGAGTACACGTTCTACTCGTGGGGCGGGCTAATCGAATCGTAGCGCGTCGGTTTATTCGCCGGTAAACTTTGCACGACGCCGGAATCTGTGTAAAACCGGCTCCCGTGCTTGTACCGCCACGCAGAATAAAATACCTGGTGAGTGCCACAGCTTTGTCTCAAACGGAACACTAGTAAGTTAACGTCATAATAAATTAACTAAAAGACAGAGATATATCTCCCGTATGTTAAACACGATATGCTCACATTAAAGAAAACCACTTCGATGTTCGGTTTTCTTTTAGACGATGAGCAAACATGTTTAAGCAATGGGGCTATTATGATACGCACACTTCGAACAAAACTAGTTGCCATATTGGCATCACTTACTTTATTGACCGGCATCGGCCTAACAACGCTTGCAACCGATGCCTACGCAGCGCCCTCTCCCAACGGGCAATGGGAGCAGATCGGCGACTACTGGTATTTTAAATCTGGTGGCCAGTACCTCAAGAATCAGTGGATTTACGATAGTGGATACTGGTACTACGTCGATGGGTCCGGGATCATGCTCACCGGCAACGGTGGGACCACAGAAGAACTCGACTGGTCGGAAGTAGGAACAAGCGGATGGCATGAGATTGGCGGCAAATACTACAATTTCTACCCTTCGGGCAGGATGGTTACTGGCTGGCAACAATATGCAGTTCACTATACCGACGGCTTCGATTACGGCTGGTACTACTTCGGTTCCAATGGCGCCTTGGCCCGTAACGAATGGCGTTATTTAGGAGGCAACTGGTACTACTTCCAAAATAATGGCGTTATGCGCTACAACTGGTACCCGATGACGCTAGATGGAACGGACTATCTCCTTGGCTCATCCGGAGCATTGATCTACGGGTGGTATTACGTAAATATTGACGAGCCATTCTGGGTCTATGCCGATAGCAATGGCGTAGCAGCTAACGGCTGGCGATACCTCGGCGGCAAATGGTATTACTTCGACGCGGGTTACATGTACAACCGCTACTGGGAAGGCGACGTTGTCTACGTCGATGGAGCTGCCTATCATTTCCGTGATGATGGAAGTATGGCAACCGGATGGATCAATTCCTACGGTGACTGGTTGTACGCATACTCCAACGGCCAGCTATTAGAAGACGGTTGGGTAAAGAGCGGCAATAACTGGTACTACTTTGAAGACTTTTACATGTATACTTCAACCGTCTTTTACAGCGGAGGCCTCCTTTATGGTGTCGGTAGCGATGGAGCCATGATAACCAATGATTGGGCTTACTCGGACGATTGGGGCTTCACTGAATGGTGGTATTTCGGTTCGAACGGTGCCGCAGTTTCTGAATGGTATTACATTAACGGATACTGGTATTACTTCGATCCATATGATCATAACGTCATGGTCGCAAATACCACTATGATTATCGGCGACGTAGCTTACACATTTGACTCCTCTGGAAGGTGGGTCGGCTGATAGTGTGCTTTACCCAGCATGCTGATCACTAATTAGCATCAATACACATAGTTCCCCGGATACTGAACCACTTATGGTTTGTATCTGGGGAACTATGCGTATTGAACACGTATGTGGCTAACCTGCCGGAAATGGGCACTCCTCCACCAGTCGTATCATCATTTTTAAGCCTGCCGGGGTTACGATTGTTCCTGTCAGAATAATTACACTAAGGAGGGAACCAATGGTACGATCTCTTCGCACAAAAGCTGTTGCCGTATTGGCTTCATTAGCGCTTCTCACCGGCGTCGGCTTCACTACTAACGTCTTAACTGCAGAACCAGCACAGGCGGCATCCACCGAATGGGTATATAGCGGCGGATACTGGTATTACAAGATAAATGGCGTTTACCAGACAGAATGGATCTACGACGGCGGAAAGTGGTATTACTTCCAAAGTGACGGGAGAATGCTATCGAACAACCGCTACCTTATCGATGGAAAGGTCTACTATTTCAGTTCCTCCGGTGCCATGCAAACTGGCTGGATTTACGCTGATGGCTACTGGTCGTATGCGTACTCTGATGGATCCGCAATCTATACTTCGTGGGCTAAGATTGGCAATTCGTGGTACTACTTTAGAGACGCCGTCATGATGCAAGACAGAGTTTTCGTCGATCATAACAATTACGTTTACGGGGCAAGTGCATCTGGCGCAATCCTTTACAATACGTGGGTCACTGCTCAGGGCAAGTGGTGGTATATGGGCTCTACTGGGGCCGCATGGGGTGATTGGGCACGATTCGGCAACACCTGGTATTACTTCGACCGGTACGACGGAAATGCAATGGTCGCAAACACTTGGAAGCAGATTGGCGGCACGTGGTACTTCTTCTACTCCAGTGGCGCAATGGCAACCGGCTGGGTAAAGATTGATGGCACCTGGTACCAGTTCAGTTCCTCCGGTGCGTGGATCGGCTAATTTCTGATTCTCGCACTTAATAAACAGACACCTAAGTCGCAGATTTAGGTGTCTGTTTATTTGTGGTAAATGGTGACAAGCCGTTCAATAGGCCGCTTTGGTGATGACAATGATTGATGGATAGGGTATTAAAGGGTTTGATTCGAAACCGACCTCGCCCGCTAGATGATTATTGTGTCTACTCGATGGAGCTACTATGATCCGTACACTACGCACGAAAATAATAGCCACACTGGCATCGATCGCGTTACTCACCGGCGTCGGCTTGACCGCACTCGTTACCAACGCCGAAGCAGCAACTCCAGAAGGACGTTGGTCCTTCCAAGACGGAGCGTGGTATTTCCTCGGCCCAGGAGGTAACAAACTCACCTCAAGCTGGATTTCTGACGCCGGCAAATGGTACTACGTCGACGCCGAAGGCAAAATGCTAGCTAACACCACCGAGGAAATCAGCGGCAAACAGTATGCTTTTGCTTCCAACGGTGCCATGCATAATACCGGGTGGGTACAGGTTGATTTCTACTACCCGGCAGATGATAACCATATTCGTTCTTGGTGCGATAGCACATGGGCGTACGCGACTCCTTCCGGTGCTCTTGTGGCAGAAGAATGGCGTCATCTCAACGGGACTTGGTATTGGTTTACCGATTATGCACGTATGGCATCTGACTGTTTCGAAGGCTACTACACTGAAGATGGCGACGAATTTGTCTACTATTTCTACGAAAACGGCGCGATGGCAACCGGATGGATCTCAGTTTTTTCTGACGGTGAAATAGCATGGGAATACGCAGATCCTGACGGCAGGCTCGTCAGTAATGATTGGCGATACATTAATGGCAAGTGGTACTACTTCCACGTCCCGCAAAACGATAGCGAACCCTTCTTTCTGGTTATGAATCGTCGTTTCGAGATCAAAAATGTCCCCTACTACTTTGATTCGACCGGAGCTATGGCAACCGGATGGATTAACCTTGGTGGCGGCGACTGGTATTACGCTGATTCATCGGGTGCGCTAGCAACGAACGCGTGGCGTTACGTGGGCGGCTACTGGTACTACTTTGATGCTGATTCAAAGATGCTTCGCAACGGATACCACACCGTTAACGGTAAACAAGAGTATTTCTACAGTTCTGGAGCTTGGCGTCCATAAGGTTAGTGACAGCGCACCTTTACCTTCGATTCTTCCGACACTTTAATTGGATAATGACTACGATTCTTACACTACAAAGAAAAATCACCGCCGCTCTGGCTTCACTAGCATTGATTGCTGGTCTTGGCCTAACTACATTTGTTAGCGAAGCACAAGCAACGCCAAACACTGGATGGCAAGAGGAAGCTGGTGAGTGGTACTACTTCGACGCTTCCGGCACCAGACTCATTTCGTCTTGGCTAGCGTGGAATAACAACTGGTATTACTTTGACGACCAGGGCCACATGCTGGCTTTTACGTGGTTGGAGTGGAACGATACCTGGTATTACTTCTCCAGTGACGGGCGAATGCTCACGTCTTCGTGGCTTCAAAGCGGCGACAATTGGTATTACTTCTCCAGCGATGGAAAGATGCTCGCATCATCTTGGCTGCCATTGAACGGTAAGTGGTACTACTTTGACGCTACTGGAGTCATGCTCCACAGCAAGTACCCGTTTAATGACAACGGCAAAGAATACCTGCTTGGCCCGGACGGTTCTATGATCACTGGCTGGCAGCAGGTTTCTGGATACAGCAAACCTTTAAGTAGTATGGTCGCCACCGTATGGTTCTACGCTGAATCGGATGGAACTCCAGCCAGTGGCTGGAAGTATATGGACGGAGCATGGTACTTCTTCACTCATGGATTAATGGAAAGTAACCACTACGCATGGTCTATCGGTGCTGACGGTTTCATTTACTACGGGCTACGATACACCTCCATGGGACCACCCCGATACACCCCGGCGGGCCCATTCGGATACCACGGTCCGCACTACCATTTCCGTTCGGACGGGACAATGGCTACGGGCTGGGTGTTGGTTCGTGGAAAATGGTTGTATGCCACTACCAGTGGCGAACTAATTGAAACTGATTGGCTGTGGGATAACGGGACGTGGTACTACTTCGAAGACTGCCTCATGATCGAAAACACCACAAAAGAAATTGACGGAGAGAACCACGCCTTTGGCGCTGATGGTGCTTGGCTCGGAGTCGTCGAATAAACCCTGCGAGATTTGAGGACACCGTTCGACGTTCATCACCGCGTGCTTTGCCCACCGGTGTAAGGTAGTCGGTAACCGCACTTAGTTAACTGATAAGGACCGTTATGCAGATTCCGTTTTCTCCACCAGATGTTCGTGATGAAGATATTGATCTCGTTGTGCAAGTTTTGAAATCTGGTTGGATCACTTCCGGTCCGATCGGTGAAGAATTCCGTCACGAGCTCACCGAATACTGCGACAGCGGCGATACGTTGCTCGTTAATTCAGCTACCGCAGGTTTGGAAACTGCGTTGCGTCTACTCGGCGTCGGCCCCGGTGATGAAGTAATTGTCCCCGCCTACACGTATACGGCTTCTGCTGCAGTTATCGCCCATGTGGGAGCCACGATCCGTATGGTTGACACGGCACCCGGCTCATATTTCGTTGCTCCAGAGACGTGGGTTGACGCGGTTACTGATCGTACCAAAGCGATTATCCCGGTTGATTTAGCCGGCGTTCCAGTGGATGTGGACGCGATTCGCGCGGCGCTACTGTCCAAGATCTCCCTCTTCTCTCCGAGAAACAGGGTTCAGGAAGCTATTGCCCGGGTTGCGGTAATCGTCGACGGAGCACATTCACTTGGTGCCAAACGTGCCGGTTTACATGCCGGAAATATTGGTGATTTCACCGCGTTTTCTTTCCATGCGGTGAAGAATCTGACGACGGCGGAAGGCGGGGCGTTAACGTGGCGTAAGGGTCTTCCGGTCGACCACGACGAGCTAATGCGCCTTGCCAAAATGACTATTTTGCATGGCCAGTCCAAGTCAGCACTCGAAAAGTCCAAGATCGGCTCGTGGGAATACGATATTGCGTTCCCTGGCTACAAGATGAATATGCCCGATATTACTGCCGCGCTGGGACTTTCTCAGTTACGACGTTATGACAGTGTGCTTGATCGCCGTCGGCAAATCGTTGAAGCGTACGACGCCGCTTTGCTTCCGCTTGGTTTTGAATCACTTGCCCACGTAGGCGAAGACTGGGAGTCCTCGCGTCACCTGTACATGCTTTCTCGTCCAGGCTGGACGGAAGCTGACCGCAACGCGTTTATTGTGGAGATGGCGAAGGCTGGAGTGTCTTGCAATGTGCATTACAAGCCGCTGCCTATGCTTACTGCTTATCGGGATTTGGGCTTTGATATTAGGGACTATCCGAATGCTTACGCCCAGTACGAGAAGATGCTAACGCTACCGCTCCACACGGTTCTTACCGATGAGCAGGTTCAGTACGTAACCGACACGGCTGCGTCGATCGTTTCTTAAACCTGCTTAGGCGATTTGTAGATACGAGTAGGGTGGGCGCTTCCATGAAGTGCCCACCCTACTTAGTACTGTCTTTAGTTAAACCCCGCCTTGGACTTGGTCAGCGGTTACACCTGCTCCACGCTTGTAAGCATCTAACTCCGAAGCGAGCGTTTCAGTCTTAATCCCTTCAAGATCTTCCGGGGCGATCTCGTCCACCGTTGAATGAGAAATCAACGGGTGGAAAGGCCGCTCTTCCGTGTCGCCCTCGTTGACCAATACTTCAGTCATTTTTTCCCCTGGCCGAAGGCCCGTGAAAACAATATCTATCGGGCGGTTTTGCAGGGCGATCATCTTCTTCGCTACGTCAAGGATCTTGACCGGTTCACCCATATCGAGCACGAGCACTTCCCCGTCCCGACCAATCGCGCCGGCTTGGATAACAAGAGCGCATGCCTCCGGAATCGTCATGAAGTAACGTTCAACATCCGGGTGGGTGACCGTAATCGGCCCGCCTTCGTCTATCTGCTTTTGGAAAGTCCACAACATGGATCCTCGTGAGCCAAGCACATTTCCAAAACGTACTGAGAGGAATTTTCCGGTGCTCTCCTTTGCAAAATACACGGTTAAGCGTTCGGCAAGCCGCTTAGTACGTCCGAGTACCGTCGTCGGATTAGCAGCTTTATCGGTAGAAATATTGACGAACCGGTCAACATTGAATTCTTTGGCTAGACGTAGCAGGTTGAGGGTACCAAATACGTTCGTTTTCCATCCTTCTTCTGGATACTGTTCGAGCATCGGAAGGTGTTTGAGTGCCGCGGTGTGGAACACGACATGCGGACGATGGGTTTCGAAAACTTTGCGGAGCGCCTCGTAATCGCGAATATCGTTAAGCACAATATCGGGAGTGTTAAGCAGCGCATTATTGTAAATGTCTAGAGAAATGCCGTGTAAAGCTGACTCGTCCCGGTCCAGCATAATAAGCTCTTGTGGTCCCAGTTTATGTACCTGACGGCATATTTCTGAACCGATCGAACCACCCGCGCCGGTGACTAATACTCGTTTGCCATTAATATAACCAGCGATCTGGGACAGATCAGTTTGTACCTGGCCTCGGCCTAGTACGTCCATAATATTGATCTTGCGCATGGAACGCAGATCGGTTGATCGGCCAGCCATTTCAGATAGTGGTGGCATCACCAGTAACTCTGGCCCGGTAGCTCCACCAGTTAATTCTGACACTCGATTGACTAGCTTCCTATCCGCATTGGAAATAGCAAGCAGTACCTGCGCCACATTGTGTTTGCGGACAATGTGGGGAATGTCCTCGAGCGTACCGAGAACTCGTACCGAACCTAAATGTAAATGACGCTTATTCGGGGCGTCATCAACCATTCCCACAATGTCATAAGCAGAGTTCGGATCGTCTTCAACCAACCGGATAATCTGGTAGGCCAGCGTCCCCGCACCTACCAAAAGGGTCGGCTTAGCTTCAGGTGATCCTCGACGCATATAGTTCTTCAGCACCCGAAATCCAGCTCGACCGCTGAGCACTAGAACAATTACTAAGAAAGGTAGTGTGACTGCGTAGATAATCGGCACAAAAGTGTCCCCAGGAGGGAAAAACCATGAAATAGCAAGGCTAACCACAGCAGAAACGAAGACTGTACTGCTCAGCCACAAAGATTCCTCAAAGGACCCAATACGGAATTTTGCGATATGTAGCTTGGTAGCAAATCCGATGCCAAAGAAAATAAACATGGCAATTGCTGTGTACACGATAATGGCAACCCAGTCCACACGGCTGAGATCCCACGAATAACGCAAACCGGAAACGATCATTGATGCGGCGATCCATGCCAGAACATCCCATATGACCAATGCGGTGGTGCGAACTAGAAGGCTATTTCCAAACATCAATTCTGCCTTTAACTACGAATAGAACTGAAACGATTATAACCAGCGAATCTCGCTCAACTGCGTGAGCACGCAGGGTCGTAACCGATCCCACGTTGATGATCTATTACTAAATGTGACCTATCACCGCTGGATACGCCGCCAGCGCCGGTTTTTATGGCACAATCGGCTATATGGGACTACCGGAAAAACTTCTTGGCCGCGATGAAGTCATCGTTCGGCATATGCATGAACACCCGAAAGCTTTATTTTGGAATGTGGTCGGCCTAATAATTGTCATACTTGCAGCTATTAGCGCCTTTCTTCTTTTGCCGGATTCTGTGCCGTCATGGGTTAACTGGGTGATCGTTGGAACTTCGGTTATCTTAGTGCTCGTTGTTTTTGGCTATCCGTGGCTGCAATGGATTACCTCCACCTATACGATTACCAATAGGCGAGTTATTACCCGCTCAGGAATTATCACGAAAACTGGGCATGATATCCCGCTCTCTGGAATCTCGAATGTGGCCTACGAACGCGGGTTCATGGACCGCTTGAGCGGAGCAGGCACCATTATTTTAGAGACTTCAGCAGATAATCCGTTACAGCTCCACGATGTACCCAAGGTGGAACAGGTTCATGTTGAACTCACGGACTTGCTTTTCCACGGTCCGACTACTCGCACTGAGCGCCCCTAAGGTTTTTCGTGCACCTGTTTAATACTCTTGGACGGGTTGTTCGTCGTGCCGGTGCGCGGGTAGGAAAAAGCCTCACACCGAAGATAAATACTCGTGTTGACGTGCCCACATTCCACTCGATAGCTCGCCGGACGCCTTTCTCCGGCTGGCTTCCCGGCCCAGATGATCCTGCTGTTGAATACGACGTTGATCAATACGGCCTACCCGATTTTGAATACCATCCGCGCCGAGACAATATCCCCGATCCGGGTGAAATCGTCTGGACATGGGTACCTTTTGAAGAGAACGACGGACGCGGTAAAGACCGGCCAGTTCTGGTCCTAGCGGATTTGGACGACCACATTATTTTCGCGCAAACCTCGTCTAAAGATCATTCGAAAAATGCCGCATGGGAAGCGCGATCTGGTAGGTATTGGTTCGATATTGGAACCGGTGCTTGGGACGCGAAAAGACGCGAGTCGGAAGTACGGATTGACCGGCTGTTAATCACTCATATAAGTCAAGTACGGCGTGAAGGTGCCCAGCTAGATCGAAAAATTTATGACGCCGTCGTCCAAGCAATTAAACAGCATTTCTCGTCCACGTAATGCTTCCTTAACAACGATGTACACGTGACTAGATACACGGCTTTTTAGTTGGCTTTCTTCTTTGTTGCTGTCTGCCTTCCTGTTAAACTGGCTAACGGACTTTCTCACCGGGTCGGGTGCGCGAGTCCGCCGATAACCATAACCACGGGGTCCCCACTCCTACAGTCCGGTTGCGGCAAACCTCTCACCGACCGTATTCCTTTCGTGCGTGCCAAAACGCACGTACGAGAACTGAAAGAGTAACAAGTGGCAAACATTAAGTCCCAGAAGAAGCGTAACAAGACCAACGAGAAGCGTCGTATCCGTAACCAGGCTGTAAAGACTGAGTTGAAGACGTATGTACGCAAGACCCGCGAAGCTATCGCCTCTGGCGATGCTGACGCGGCTGCCGAAGCTCTCCAGGTTGCAGGCCGCAAGCTTGACAAGGCTGTTTCCAAGGGTGTTATCCACAAGAATCAGGCTGCTAACCGCAAGTCGAAGCTCGCTAAGCAAATCAATAAGCTCAGCAAGTAAGACGCGGTACGCGCTTACATTAGCGCGCCTGAATCTTCTTGATACTTAAGTTGGAGTTGCGGATATTCCGCAACTCCAACTTTTTATTCGTTTAAATGCTGTGCCGCAGATTTTTAAGAATCGGCACATTTTTAATAGTCGGTAGCGCTATTTAGTGCTTGGCGTTGTACCTCCAGCGCGGCTGGTGGCGCCTAATCTGCTGATTTGATGACTGTTTCAGGGTTAGAACAACTTGAAATTAGGGAAAATCGAACTATCCGCAGACTATCTTCGGATAGTTCGATTTTCCCTAATTT
>JAAYWS010000117.1 GCA_012516575.1 Actinomycetaceae bacterium | reverse complement strand
AGAGCTATTTGAAATTAGGGAAAATCGAACTATCCGAAGACTATCTGCGGATAGTTCGGTTTTCCCTAATTTGGGGAGCTGAAAGTGAGCATTAGGGAGCTGAAAATGGACTCTAGCCCCCATTTCTGCGCGCGAAACCTGAATTCTCGATCTGAAGCATGCGTGCTGGATGCAAAATACACTGACTGTGCCCGGCAAACGTTTGACGGGTTTCGGAGCCGCTGGTAAGACACAGGAAAGTCAGGCTAGTTGGCGAACATTACGGACCTGTGAATACTACAGACCTGCGGATATTACGGACCTGCGGATATTACAGACCTGTGAATAGTGAATAGTCCGTGCACACTCGCACCAGACGTGTTCTACATTGACCCCAAAACTGTAGCTACTAAAATCTTGCCGATCATTGCCATCGGGTAGACCAAAGCGTAACCCAGCGCGACCCGCGGATCAGCATTCGTACGCGAATTAGCAAACGCTAATACCGCTGGCTGAGTTTGGACGCCCGCGAGCAAGCCAGACAGCTGCGTGCCACCCATGCTGAAAATACGACGCATCGCAACATACGTACCAGCAGCAATCGTGAGTGTAACCGCCATCCCCAAAACGAGAATCTGCACCCACGCACCCGAAGCAAATGCTTCGATGATCAGCCCGCCTGCATTCGTACCCGCTTGCGCTAAGAAAAGTAACAGTCCCATCTCTGCTAAGACCGTACAAGTTGTGTTCGGCAGCGCTACGACTTGCGGGCCGATACGGCCAATACGGCCAAAAATCAGTCCCACGATCAGTGCACCCGCAGCCGCTCCGATTTCGAACGTGCCACCACCGGGCAGCGGGATAGGAATCATGCCAAGGACCATTCCGAAAGCAATACCTAGGCCAAGCGCCACCGGATTAATATCCGTCATGCCCTTCGACGAGTCACCTAAAAACCGCGAAATATCTTTCATATGCGTTGTCGGTGCAATAACACGAACCCGATCCCCCATTTCCAGCAGGAAATCAGGGACTGCGAGCATGTCGTTATCTCCGCGACGCACCCGCGAAATCGCTGCTCCCCAGCGCTCATCGAGAATCTCTTCAACTTCTTCCACGGTTTGCCCAGCAATCTTTGCTTCAGAAATAGTGATCCGACGAAAGTCAAGATGGCGTCGGTCAGAACGCAAGGAGTGTGAAGAACGATGGCCGACCAGTCTCGTCACATGCTCGAGCTGTTCTGGAGTTCCCACAACAGTAATTAAGTCATCTTTTTCGATAATGTCGTCAAGTGTCGGAATCCAGATCGGTCCGGTTTCGCCTCGACGCAAACGTGAGAATTCCACTGGTCGACGCAGTAAACCAGCGATCTCGCCCAAGTGCGGGCGGTCTTCCCGGTCCACACGCAGGTTTGCATGCGTCACAGGCTCGGGAGCATCAGTGTCATTGGCCGCCTGCCGTAAAGCAATCAATGCTGCCCCCATCATTCCAACGACGCCGAATAAATAGGAGATCGAATAACCTACAGTCGCCAACGACGGGTTTCCGGAGGCCTCCCCCGCGGCAGAGAGCGCCGGAGTGTTTGTTACGGCTCCAGCCCAGGTACCACCGATCAGTGCAATATCCATGTCGAATACGTATCGGCCAAGAACGAGGGCTACCGCAGCAGAAACTAGGTAAACGATGATCATAGTGATCATCGGGCCTATCGCCCGCTTAATGTTCGCAAAGAAAGACGGCCCCGAATTATTACCAATCGAAAATGCGAAAATAGCGAGACCTAAAATACCAATTTCGTGCGGGACGCTTACCTCAACGCCATAGGACTGCCCGAGGGCCGCAATAATAATTGCAGTGAAAAGGACAGCCGCCGCGCCTAGCGAAATGCCTTTGATTTTGATGTGTCCCCAGAGCATGCCAAATCCCATAAGAAAGAAGGCGAGGAGGACGGGTTGTTCGGACAAAAAGACGAGAACGTCGTGCATATCTACCTCAGTAAGAACAAACGTCAGAACTTGTCAGACAACTTCTATTATCCTCTCTTATTCTGTGTTTCTCTCCTCCACAGGTCCCAAAAGGCGCGTGAGGAAAATTACCTCACGCGCCTAGTGAAATAGTGGTGCTATTGCACGTTCTACTCTGGGGTTACGTACCAGCCTAGGGCCGACGTTCTAACCCCGGACCGACATCCTTATTCTGGGAGCTGCCGCACGCCGCCTAGGGAAGCAGACGTTGCCATCGCCGCATAGGCTTGGAGCGCCTTGGATACCTTACGATCCCGGTTCGGCTTCCACGGTAACGCGCCTTTAGCCTGACGACGCCGTTCCAGTTCCTCATCGGAAACGTCCAGCTCGAGCTTGCGCTCAGTGATATCGATAATGATCTTGTCGCCTTCTTCGATCAGGCCAATTGCTCCACCCGAAGCAGCTTCTGGCGAAATATGGCCAATAGACAAGCCCGAGGTTCCACCGGAGAAACGACCATCGGTAATCAGCGCAGCAACCTTACCCAAACCGAGTCCCTTCAGGTACGAGGTTGGGTAAAGCATTTCTTGCATGCCCGGACCGCCTTTAGGCCCTTCGTAACGGATGACGACGACGTCGCCAGCTACCACCGACTTGGACAAAATGAGTTCAACGGCCGCGTCCTGAGAGTCAACTACGCGCGCCCGGCCTTCGAAGTGGAAAAGGGATTCGTCCACACCAGCGGTCTTAACTACCGCACCTTCTTCAGCAATATTGCCGTAAAGCACGCATAGTCCGCCGTCTTGGGTATAGGCATGGTCAAAGTCGCGGATTGCGCCGTTGACCGAGTCATAGTCAAGCTCTTCCCAACGGGCGTTCTGCGAGAACGCATGAGTAGTGCGGACCCGACCCGGAGCTACCGAGAACAGATCCTTCGCTTCCTCCGTCGGATTTTCCCCACGAATATCCCACTTGTCCAGCCATGACTTCAGATCTGGAGAGTGCACCGAGTGGACATTCTCCTTAAGCAGGCCGGCACGTTGCATTTCGCCAAGCAAAGCCGGGATACCACCAGCACGGTGGAAATCTTCAATATGGAACTGGTCCGAGTTCGGCGACACCTTCGCAGTGGTCGGGACTTGACGCGAAAGCGCATCAATATCAGCAACCGTAAAATCAACTTCAGCTTCTTGCGCAGCGGCCAAGATGTGAAGCACGGTATTGGTTGATCCGCCCATCGCAATGTCCATGCTCATAGCGTTCAAGAACGCATCGCGCGTAACAATATTACGCGGCAGGACGGATTCGTCGTCCTCTTCGTAGTAGCGCTTGGTCAGCTCAACAATCAGACGTCCAGCTTCAAGGAAAAGCTCCTTGCGCTTCAACGCGGTTGCCAGCGTCGTACCGTTACCGGGCAGGGACAGGCCCAGCGCCTCAGTCAGACAGTTCATCGAATTCGCGGTGAACATACCCGAGCAGGAGCCACAGGTTGGGCACGCGTTTTCTTCAATCTGCGCCAGTTCATAATCAGAAACCGAATCGTCCACAGCAAGTGCCATGGCGTGAATCAGGTCAATATTGTGCTCGACAACGCCTTCGACTGGCTTACCCGACTCCATCGGACCGCCCGATACGAAGACCACCGGGATATTCAACCGCAGAGCCGCGTTAAGCATTCCCGGAGTGATCTTGTCACAGTTGGAGATACACACAAGGGCATCAGCCTTATGGGCTTCCACCATGTACTCCACCGCGTCGGCAATAATTTCGCGGCTGGGTAGCGAATAAAGCATACCGTCGTGGCCCATGGCGATACCGTCGTCAACCGCGATGGTGTTGAATTCTTTGCCTACACCGCCGGCTTCTTCAATCGCCTTAATAACTAGCTGCCCCATGTCCTTAAGGTGAACGTGACCCGGGACGAACTGGGTGAAAGAGTTCGCGACGGCAATAATTGGCTTGCCGAAATCCTCAGATTTCATACCGGTGGCGCGCCAAAGTGCACGTGCGCCGGCCATATTACGACCGGAAGTAGAGGTCGCAGAACGAAGCTGTGGCATGGTGTCCTTCCTTATCTCGAATAAAACTATCTTACAACCTGCCACCGACACCTTCAGGAGTGCCCGCAGTATGCGAGATAATCAAACGAAAGGGAGCCAACCGAGTGATGCGAGCGTGGTCAGCACGCCAAGGAACAAGATCAGGCCAACCGACCACGGAGCAACCTTGCGTAATATCTCCGCTTCGCTAGTTTGCCCGCCAACAGCGGTTGCTGCAATAGCAAGATTTTGTGGCGAGACGATCTTGCCGATGCCTCCACCAACATTATTTGCTGCCACAAACACATTCGGGTCAACCCCTACCCCATGCGCTGCGCTCGCCTGCAAATTAGCAAAAAGCGCATTTGACGACGTCGCTGAGCCAGTTACCGCAGTTCCCACCCAGCCCAATAGTGGCGAAAGAAAAGCAAAAACTGAACCGGTAGTAGCTAGCGCAGTGCCGATCGCCGTCGTTTGCCCAGAGAAATTCATAACGTACGCCAGCGCCATAACCAAAGCGATTGTCACCAACGACCAGCTGAGCTGGCGCAAGGTTTCCCCGAACACACCGAAGGCCCGCCCCATCGTCATCTGCCGTTCCGGCGTCGACACTGCTGAATATACCGCGGCCACAATAAGTACAGTCACCACGATCAACGTGCCCGGAGACGATAGCCATTGCAAGTTATACACTGCTGCTTGCGAGACCTCGCCGTTGGCGGTTCCTAACCGGCCATACAGGCCGGGCCATTCGATGGCGATTTCGGTGCTTGCCAGCAACGCAGGAATATCAATACCAATCCGCCACAATTTAGCGACCCCAAATACCACGACGACGAGTAAATAAGGAAGGAAACCGAGAATAATATTGCGCATCGGCGGTAAGGATAAAACTTCCTTAGATTGCCATTGGGCAACAGGGGCGATGTGGACCATCCGAACGACGCCGACCGCGACGATAAACGAGAACAGGCCAGCAAGTACCGCTGCGAGTTCATATGTAAGGACACGAACCGTGAAGAAATGTCCTAGTCCCATGGTTAGGCCTTGAGCAAAAGCCACATGCCACAGCTGGCGAATTCCACGGCTCCCGTCCAAGATACCGAGAATGAGGAAAGGCACCAAAATAGCTATCCAAGGGGTAAGTGCCGAGGCAATTAAAGCCACATCAGTTCCTGTGGAGTCTGCAAGCCGCCCGGCCGTGGTTGTAGGAATGCCCATAGCCCCAAAACCAACACTTAATGCATTACCCACCATGGTGACCATTGCGGCTTTTAGCGGTGGTAGCCCCAACATGACCAGCATAGCTCCCACAATTGCGACAGGCGCCCCGAACCCGGCAAGCCCCTCCAGCAGTGCACCAAAAGAAAAAGCTACCAGTAGGGCTTGAACCCGTTGGTCTCCACGGCCCAAGGCAGAAAAAACGGTGCGCACATCGTTAGCCCACCCGGAAGCCACGCTAAGGTTATATAGCCACACAGCAGCGACAACGATATAAAGAATCGGAGCAATTCCGAAGGTCAAACCTTGTAACGCCGATAGCCCGACTAGGCTAGCAGGCATTCCGAAAAAGACGACCGCTGATAGCGCAGAAATCGCAAGTGCACCTAGCGCACACCAATGCGTGGCGAGCTTAAAAACACCGAGAAGAACGAAGAAGGCGACAAGCGGAACCAGCCCAATCGCAGCAGTAAGAAAAACTGAATCTGCAACCGCGCTGGCTGATGGAATAAACAAGCCCTCCACGCATCCTCCTCTAACGTCGTCGTGCAATCCAACAGTAGACAAGATAGGGGATCTCTACAAAATTCTCCGGTCTGTACCCGAGTTGTTCGAATACATACCATTCCAGGTTGGCGCGCATCCGGGCCCGGTTTTCCGGGGTGGAGCGGATCCACGACGAGCGAGTGGTACCTAATTCGAGCACTTGGGCTGGGGTGAGATGCTGAATATAGCTGGTTTGTGTCAGGACCGGCTCGGTGAATTCTGGGCCCAGCTGCGGTGGCTGATGTGCCCGATGTACATCACCAGAACGCATAATACGCGTTAGCCGTTTGACCCACGGAACTGATACGTCCATTTGGTTAAAGAGAATTGCGATGAGCCCACCTGGGCGGATAATGCGGGCGGCTTCAACGCTAGTAGCCTCCGGGTCTAACCAGTGCCATGCTTGCGCGTACGTGACTAAATCACAGCTGGCGTCCGGCAGACCGGTGTTTTCTGCGGTGGTGGCAAGTAAGTGGCTTGCCGGAAAGTCCGGGAGGGCTTGGGCGAACCCAGCACGCATTCGGGTACTCGGTTCTATTGCATACACCTGGGCGCTTCGGTTCGCACTACCGCTTTGCCATTCGCTGGCTTGTGTGACCAGTGTTTGGGTGAGTTTTCCAGTGCCTGCTCCAATATCAGCAGTCGTCAGCGGCGAGGTACTGTGCCCACCGGCGTCGTTTCGTGCGCCGGCGTCGTCAATTAACGTGCGTACCAGACTTGACGGATAGCCTGGGCGCACATCCACATAAGTAAAACTGTTGACGATCTCAGTAAACGGATTAATACTCACCTTGCTATTGTCTCCCAGCACGCCGCCTGCCGCTGATCCCCGGCAGTTTTAGAAATCTTTTCAACTCTTTGTCTGCTCTTCACATTTGAGCGTGTAATTGCTTTTGCATTCTCCTGTTTCTAGGAGGTTCGGGTGGGCATGGTTTCAGGACGTGGTCCGATCTGGTCAGCTTGGTTAGTCTTTTGTCAACTTTGGTGAACTGGTACGTGTTTTACCGCCAAGTACGACCATAGCCAGTGCATTTTGCGTCCAGCGCTCATGCTTCACACCTAAAATTCAGGTTTTGCGAGCAGAAATGGGTCTAGAGTCCCACTTCTAGCTCCCCAAATTCTGTTTCCAGCTTTCCAAATTAGGGAAAATCGAACTATCCGCAGATAGTCT
>JAAYWS010000116.1 GCA_012516575.1 Actinomycetaceae bacterium | reverse complement strand
GATGACGGGCTCTCCCCGGCAAGACCCGTCTCCGGCTCCAGAATTCATGCAAATGAACAGTATTATTTAGCTCTTGGGGCTTACAGAACACAAAGTGGCGGATTTTCAACGATGTCAATCGTGAAAATCCGCCACTTTGTTTGAAGGGCTGGTCACAAAACAGTCTTCTGATACAGCCCCCGCGTTGTGGAACTAGCAATTCCTATTAGAGTACTGCTAGCTCCGCGTCGTGGTTATACCAAGGCGTGGTTATACCAGTCGCGCCTATACCAAGGGGAATACACCCTATACCAAGGGGAATACGCCCTATACCAAGAGGAATACACCCCAGGTCAGCAGGAAGCCAACGACACCAACGATAGTGGTCAGTACCGTCCACGTCTTCAGGCCATCCTTCACCGACAGGCCGAGGTACTTGGTGACGATCCAGAAGCCCGAATCGTTAATATGCGAGAGCCCTAGGCCGCCGAAAGCGATAGCAAGCGTGACGAGCACAGTCTGCATTTCGGAGTATCCAGCTGCTGCAATCGGTTCTACCATGAGTCCGGCCGAGGTCAGGATTGCCACGGTAGCAGAGCCTTGGGAGGCACGTAGCGCCGAGGCGATCAAGAAGCCGGCCAAAATAATTGGCATATTCATTGCGATTAGCGCATCAGCCAGTGCTGCACCAATACCCGAGGTAACCAGCACGTTCGCGAAAACGCCGCCAGCACCAGTTACGAATACGATCACAGCCACATCCGGCAACGCCGAATCGAGGATCGAACCACGCTTCTCGAGGCTCCACTTCATCTTCGAACCGATGACGAGGTAAGCCACAATCACGCCAGTCAGCAATGCGATGGCCGAAGAGCCGATCATCGATAGCCAGCGTTGGCCGGTCGTACCTTCTTCAAGCATCATATTGCCAACGGTTCCGAGCATGATCTGCAAAATTGGGAGCAGAATCAGGACCATAACGGTACCAGCACCAACTGCCTGAACACGGTTCTTCGCAGTTTCTACTACCTGTGCAGCCTTGGACTTCTCCGAGTCGTCAGCGACTTTCATCGCGGGCGAATCAAGCAGTTCAATCTTGTTGATCGGGATCTGCTTGGCTACAAAGTAGCCCACCAGCGCTGTCACCGCGGAAATCGGCAGACCGATTGCCAACATTAGACCAACATCAGCACCGGTAATGCCGGCTGCCGCAACCGGGCCCGGATGCGGAGGAAGTGCCACGTGCACTGTCAACAGTGCCGCACCCACCGGCAGGCCGATAACCAGCGGATTGATCTTAGCTACGCGAGCGAAGCCGAAGACAATCGGAGCGAGAATAATGAAGCCAACGTCGAAGAAGATCGGAATACCGAGTACGAAAGCCGCTGCGGTAACAGCGCCAACTACGCGCTTCTTACCAAGCGCCTTCGTGAACGAGGTGGCCAGTGCGTCCGCACCGCCTGCGACTTCGATAAGACGGCCGAGCATGGCGCCCAAGCCAACCACGATCATCACCGATGACAGTGTGTTGCCCATGCCCTTTTGCATGGTCGGGACGACCTCTTCAACGGGGATTCCAGTAGCGAGCGCAGTTCCCGCCGCTACCAGCAACATCGCCACAAAGGCCGACATCTTGATGTTAATCACCAAGATCAAAAGAACAATAATGGCACCAATTGCAATGCCTAGAAGAGTTCCAGCACCCATGAGATACCTTCCTTCAAACTAAAACGAAAACCGGTTAAATCCGATTACTTCTTCGTGTCCGGAGCAATGACGTGGATAACCGAGGAGTCGTCCATGGCACCCTGGCCATTGGCCAGACCCATGAGGTACTCTTGCTCGGCCGCAGCCGCAACGGGAACTGCGATACCTACCGACTTGGCGGCGTCGGTTACGATGCCCATATCCTTGACGAAAATATCGAGACGCGAACGGACTTCAGCGGTTTCACCCTTGTACGCCTGAATAGCGCGCGGGCCGCGGTCACCGAGCATGAAGGACTCAGCAGCACCGGACATCAGTGCCTTGAGCGCTACTTCCTGATCGAGACCGAGCTTGCCGGCGAGCGCGAGCGCTTCGGCGCCAGCAGCAATATGGATGCCGCACAGGAGCTGGTTAACGGTCTTCATGGCCTGGCCCTTGCCTGGTGCCTTGCCTACCCACACCAACGTGGATGCCATTGCGTCGAGTACCGGGAGTGCGAAATTGTACTCTTCTTCGTAGGCTCCCACGGTCACTAGCAGGTCACCCTTGCCAGCGCGTGCCGGACCGCCCGATACCGGAGCGTCCACGAGACCGATGCCCTGCTTCTTGAGCTGTGCGGCAACTTCTTCAACAGCAGCAATGCCGATGGTCGAGGTCAGCAAGACGGCCGACCCTTCCTTCAGTACTTCTGCAATACCGTCCGCACCGTACAGCAAGTTGTCGAGCTGTTCGCGGTTACGTACGGCAACGAGTGCGACATCGACGCCGTCGCAAGCTTCTTTTGCGGATGCCGCTTCGGCTACTCCGCGTTCTTTTCCGAGAGCCATCCGCTCAGGGGCAATGTCGTAGCCGACAACCTCGAACTTCGTGGCAAGCCATGTGGCCATTTCCAATCCCATGGCGCCGAGGCCAACTACTGCTACTTTCATGTTTCTCTCCTTTGAGAATTTGTGTATTTTCTGAATATTGTGTGAGACTGCCGACCCGTCCGGTAGGGAGAAGCCGGAGCGGGCCGGCAGCAGGTTATTGTGAGAGCTTGTCGACGACGACGGCGAGCGACTCATCATCGCCTACGTTGCCGGCAAATACGATGTATGGAATACCTGCCGCCGGACCGTCTTGGCCAGACCACAGCGAAACAATGCCGGGGAGCATCGGGCCAATAACAAGTGCATGGCGGATTGCCAAGCCCTTCGAAGCGGTATCCGAGGACGTGATGCCGCCCTTGGCAACCACGAACTTCGGCGGATTAGCGGCGAGGATACCCTGTACTACACCTACTACCGCGGCCGATACCTGACGGGAGATATCGAGCGAGGCATCGGCGTCGGCACCGGTAACCAGCTTGCGCGAGGTGCGGATGACGACGTTGCCGTCGTTGAGCTTAGCTGCGGCCTGCTCTGCAATATCGGCAATATGAGCATCGCGCTGATCCGAATCAATCACCTTAGCGACATCGATTTCGTACTCGACCGGCGTCTGGCGCTCACGCAGGGTGTTGAGCTGACGGGTGGTCAGGCCAACATGGGAACCGACCACGATCAAGCCGCCCTTGGCAAGCTCCCGGTCTCCACGCGAGGCGTTGATTTCCTCAACGGTGAGCGGCGGGTGTACAGCTTGGCCGATGCGGGCACGAACGAACGGCGGGCCGACGCGGTAGACGAAACTCGAACCGGCGGATTCGGCGTCAATAAGTGCAAGAGCAAGCAGACGCAGATCTTCCTCGGTCACAATGTCAACCGTGATAACTGCGGAGTCTTTTGCTGAACGCAGCATCTCGACAGCCTTTGCACGATCAGTGCGTAGCGTGGTCAGGTCTAGGACAATAACGTCGTCGGCCTTGATGCCGCCGCCCGTCTTTTCCTCTACCCAGTCGGGCAGGTACGAAGACTTGTAGCCGAAGGTCGCGTCCTTGGCGAATTCGGTTTCGCCTACCGGTACGAAGCCAGTTGCAACGGAGCCAGCGTAGTGGGTGCCCTTGATGGTGATGCGGCCGGCATCTCCAAACGCGGGGACGACGACGATGCCGTCTACCTTCTCGCCGGTTGCCTTTTCGACTTCTTCGCCGATCGTGTTGGGCTCTAGCGGGAAGTGTCCGCGCATGGTCGAATCCGAGCGGGATACGAACGCAACGTGCGTGCCAGACTCCTTGGCTGAAGCCAGCGCTGCCGCAACAACTTCGCGGTTGACTGCTTCGGCGTCGGCAGGTGCGAGCGAACGCGAATTGGTCATCACGTAAATCGCGGCCTTGCCGGTGGAGTATGCCCAGTCGAAGTCTTCCTTTTCCCAGCTGGTGAGCACGGGCAGGTCGGCTACGGATTGGGTGCCCGTCGGATCGTCATCAAGGACGACGTAGACGGTGGTGTCATTCGCGTTTGCACGCGCTTGTTGGACTTCTTCGGCGCTGACAACGATGTCAGCAGGAAGCCCCTCAAGTAATTCTTCCAGTGTTTTCATTTCACTCCTTTGTGATCAGACCTCTGAGGTCCTGTTTAAGAGTAGGGTAGAAAATCCACGGGGTCAAGCAGTTTTTCAAAATTCGTGTTTTGAATTTCAAATTGGGCTGACCATTAATGCGAATGGTCAGTTTTGCCCGGTTTTATGCCGTTTGCAGGGGTTCCGGCCTTGGCTTACCGCAGAGTTGTTTAGCGCGTTGTGAGTTTATGCGGTGTGTTGTGGAGCTACAGGGCGGCAAGGTCTTTCTTGGTCTGTGTCATATGTGCACGCATAGCTTCCTTAGCTTCTTCGACATCGCCGTGTGCAATCGCGGTAAAAATAGCGTGATGATGTTCTTGTGCGCGGGCGCGAACCTCGCGTACCGCCGTCGTGGAACGCCGGGATTTCAACATTGGCGATTCGAGCGCTTTCATAAAGGTTTGCAAGAAAGGGTTATTAGCGGCAGCCACAATCGCGCGATGAAAAGCAATATCGGCAGCGAGTACGCTTTCAACGTCACCGTCTTTGCAGGCATCTTCAAAGTTCTGTAGCTCACGGCGCATGACATCTAAATCTTCGTCAGTGCGATTCTTGGCTGCTAGGCCGCAGGCGCCTACCTCGATCATGCGGCGAACTTCAATCAGCTGCATGCCGAGTTCAACCGGCTCAGTGGTGGCTCCCAGAACATCCATAATAGTGCCAAGATCGGTCCACTCGCTCATCGGGACCACATATGTGCCGCGCCCGTGAACTACTCGGAGCACCCCGCGGTCTTTTAGCACGCGGACGGCTTCCCGTAGTGTTAGTCGGGAAACACCGATCATGGCGGCGAGGTCGGCTTCCGGGGGGAGAGCGTCACCGGCGCGAAAGGTGCCGTCCGCAATGAGACCAATGAGGTCGTCAACTGCGATTGCTCCACGTGAGCGTCCCATGTGTTCTCCTTGCCTTTCTCATCATTCTAACCGCGGAGTTGGTGCGGATGCCGGTTATGGGAAGAAGATGCCAAATCTTTTCGGCAAAATGCTATTCAGCCAAATGACAAGGAGCCACTCCTTATAAGAAGTGGCTCCTTGTTTAAGAGCAGAGTTTACCTAGCTGAACTGGCGCGTTATGCGCGCTGGTCTTTGAGCAGATCGCGAATCTCAGTAAGAAGTTCGACGGACGGTTCTGGCTTTGCTTCAGCGGCGGCCTTAGCGTCGTCGTCTTCCTTCTTCTTGGTGAGCTTGTTCATCGGGGTGACGATGAAGAAGTACAGTGCGCCGGCGACAATGAGGAAGTTAACGACTGCGGTGACGAACGTGCCGGGCATGATTTCTGCGCCGTTAAGCGTGAACATGCCGACGGTGTCGAAGTTTGGCTGACCGAAGATCGCAGCGATAAGCGGCATGAGGATCTTGTCGGTGAGCGAAGAAACGACCGGCGAGAAAGCTGCGCCGATAATAACGGCTACGGCAAGGTCAATCACATTGCCCTTAGCAATGAAATCCTTGAAACCCTTAATCATGAAAGTTGTCCTATTCTGTGCAGATTTGTGCAAAGTAGTTGTTTCTTGGCGGCTTAGGAGGCAGTGCTGGAAAGGACTGCAATAAGTGGTGTTGATGCGCCAATGCCAAGGATTAGACTAGCCTCAGAATCTGGAATCTCTAAAAAATAGACCGTTTTGTCGGGAATCTCACTGAGGAAGGTGCTCTGCCCTTCCTCCGTGGATAGGCCGACAATTACGATATCGGAGGCAACTAGTTCGGCTTCGGTATTAGGCTGGCCCGGTTCGGCATACTTCGGTGCTGGCGCGTATAAATCAATACGTGCGCCGACGGAAAGCAAGGAAAGCCCGCCGGTATCGGCAATCGGCACCGCGGCAATAACGTGACCTGGCCGTGCGCTTTGAACGAGTGTGTCGGTAAGAATATGTGAAGCAAGAATAGGGGAGTCGGCTGACAGTGGCGCTATAAGGTGCTGTCCGACAACTTCCTCGGTGTGGGAGAACGTTCCCGGTATATCCGTGGCTGTTTCTATGGTGGTTACGTCGCCTTCGGTGATTAGTTGCCCGGCATAAATGTCTTTATTCGCAATAACCATGGAATGGGTTTCTACTTCAGCGGCGGCAAGCGATGACAATGAAGTTTGAACGATAACAGCACATACGAGGGCGACGCCGACCCAGCGCCAGCGCCATAGTATCGCTCGTACCGGGGGACGATTTGCCTGTCGGGTGCCTGTAGCGTGCGAGGTTAAACGAGAATTCATACGGGTATTCTCGCGGTTTTCAGCTGAGCTGCGAGTAGGCCTTCATAAAACGGTGGATAACTTCTGCACGAAGCGAGCTGTGGATAAACTCAGCGCACTAAGACAATCTCAGCGCGCTAAGATGCGCTCGCCGCACTCAGAGTAGGTAGTAGCCCGAAAACCGTGAAAACCTACGTGAACCGTGAAACCCACGCGAACCGTGAAAACCTACGAAAACCGTGAAAACCTACGCGATCTCACCGAGAGGCCGGGCACCATCCGGATCCGCCGCCGTCGTCGACACCCACCGATCAGGCAAAATAACATACGGAATCTTCACGTCGAGCTCTTCTTGGGGAAGATCGCGGTCAACAAACTCCCACGGGAAAACCATCGCACCGATCAAAGTCTCCGGACGAACTTCTTTTAACACCCGGTCATACCAACCGCCGCCTTGCCCCAACCGTGAACCGTCGTGCGCGATGGCAAGCGCCGGCATAATAATCGCGTCGACACTGGCTAGATAGGTATTCGGAAACGCCTCTCCGGAAGGTTCCGGTGGGCGACCAGGAGCCAACTGCTGCAGATCATCGCGACCGCGATACAAACCCCATGCCCGCGTCAACCCCGGACCCAGCTTGGGAAGAACTACGGTTTTACCGGCGTCGTACAATGCGTCAATTAAGTCTTCAGTCGCTGGTTCCGTAGGCGTGGACACATAGCAAGCCACCGACTCGCGCCCCTGCGTGAAACGTAAAACGGTATCAATCCACGTCTCGGAAAAATCCCGGCGCGCTTTCTTCGCGCGGCGCTTACGTTCTTTACGTACTGCGGAACGTAAAAGCTGTTTTGCTTCATCAGGTTCCGCGTCAGAGGTATTAATCAAGGTCAAAGCATTGTCCATAGGTTAATTCTTCCATGGTCGGACTTCGGAGGCGGGGTACGACTTTCGCTAAGCGATAAATCTGTTTAAAAAGCGCTCGGTGTAGCGTCGGTCTACCGCTGTATCTAGGACCCTTGTCGCAAGCCGTGTGTGACAGAAGTGAACGCTGTGACAAATGAACTGTGACGCGAGTGGTGATTTAGCAACACACCGCATCGACTTATCCGCAATAGCGTGCCATTATAACTAGCTTGGAAGCATGGGTTTCGAAGGGTTCGGTATTGCGGTAGCTGTACTGTTCCTTCTTGCATATATCGTTCCGCATCTGATGCGTTCACGGCAAGCGGTCGTTGACGCACCCATTGAGGAACGATATTCGGAAGAGCTGCGGTTAATCGACTACCACACCCGGGAATCCGCCGGCGGCCACGGCACAATATTTTTGACGGAGAGAACCATGACTACACCAACCTCGCAAGCTTCTCAGCTTCGTGTTGCTGCTCGTAACCGTTCGCGTGCCCGCGCGCGTATTTCGCAGCGCCGGGTTAACCAGTCGCGCGGCCTGTTTATCGGCGGTGCGCTCGCTCTCCTGATTGTGCTGTTCTGGGTGCTCGTCGGCTTCACAAGGTTCCCTGCGGCGATCGCGATCGGCGCAACGGTAGTGGGCGGGCTGTATCTGGGCGGTTTTGGTTACCTTGTCACTGTCATGGCGAAGGCTGACGACGCAGACCGCGAGGTTATTGAACGCGCCAGCGAAATCTTGTCTGCCGCTAAGCGTCCGCGCGCGCTTGCCTTTACTCCGACTGTTTCGGCACAGTCGCGTAAGGATACGACGCCGTCACAGGCGGCTACGATCCATGATCACGAAGTAGCCAAACCGGTTGTTGAGCAAGAAGCGGCTCCGGCGGCGAGAGTTCGTGCAGAGGCACCGGTTCGCGCTCAAGCACCGACGCGCCCAGCGGCGTCGGCGCACACAGAAGCGCCGGTACACGCAGAGCCAGCCCCGGTTACACGCGCTACCGCGCGTCCAGCGGCAAAGCCTACTCCTGCCGCACGGGTGGCAACGCCGTCGTACACGCTCAAGCCGCAGATTACGAAGCGTGCTGTTAAGCCTTACCAAGCTCCGGCCGCCGCGGAAGCTGCGCCGATTTACCGCCCGACTCAGCTCAATGAGCGGATTGGCGACGAAGTGCTAGAAGCGCCGAACGTAGCTCCGCAGATGACGGGCGCGGAAGAAATTCGCACCGACGTGCTCGGCGGTGGAACCACGCTCGACGCGCTCTTGGACCGTCGGCGCGCCTAGTGACCACTATTGTTTTTCTCCACTCTCCGGCTACCTCGCCATTTACCTGGCGTCAGGTAGCCGATTATCTACCACCCGCATGGGCGGTAGCGGCGCCCGATTTGCGGGCCTGCACGTCCGCGGCGGAGATGGACGCGGCGATTGCTCGAGATCTGCAGGCGGTCAGCGACGAGCAGGCGGTGCTCGTAGCAGAGGGTGCCGGGGCCATTCCGGCGCTACATTTTGCGCAGGCGTATCCTGAGCTGGTCGCCGGGGTGATTGTTTCGGCTGCGCAACTGTCATGGTCGCGATTGAACACTCTCGGGGCGCGGGCTACGCACCGGAAAGCTACGCGAGAAGCAGGTCCGATGATGACGGCGTTGCGTGGCGTCACTGTGGATGGGCAGGTTGTTGCGGCGAGCGGAGTGCCAGGCGTGGCACTGCGACCAGAAAAGACTCCGGGGCAGGTTCCGGCGGCATTTGATAGTAAGACCATTGCCGAAGCAAGCGCGGACTGGTACGAGTACGCTCCGGATGCTTTCGCGGCGAACATTGTGCAGGTTATTGCCAGCTGGGCCGAGGAGTCGTAGTTGATAATGATGCCGTCGCGGTTAGATCGGCTGATTATTGAGCTGGGTGAGCAAGCGGCGAATGCCTTATCGGGTAAGCTCGGTGACTTGATTATTGGCGATGATCCGGCGGCGAGCCTATTGGCGCATGCTATGCAATTGGTTGACGCGTCCCGGGCGGGTAGCGGAATAACTCGGGTGGGTAACCGAATAATCATTGTTACTGCGGATTATCGCCAGGCTTGCCGTGCCGGGGCAATGGCTGATGAGCGAGGTGTGCGTGACCAGGTATTCATCCGCGGAATCGATGGCGATCTAGATCTCGATGTCTTTTTGCGCGAACTTCGGTCTGCGGGTGGCGAGCAGGGTGGTCGGAGTTTCGCTCTTACTCACTTGCCGAAATCTTTAGATGCACTTGACTATTTTGCGCGCGGATTGGCGCGCAATTATGAGGAAATGGTGATGATTGCGGGTGCGAATACGAAACATATGACGCGCACCCAAAACGGTATACTCGAGAATTCTTTCGTGCAGGTCCGAGGTAGTCGAGGCGCGGGCAAATTCCGGGCGCTGATTGCCGAGGAGCCACAGCGGAATGTGACGGAACACCGGCCTGCAACGAACGACACCGAATGTGGCCGCCTGTATGGAGTTGGCGGGACTTTCGGTGGGGCTAAAGTTGATCACGGCGGAAAGATATTAGCCGAACAGATAGTGGCAGATATGCTCACGGCGTGGCCTGCGGGCGCGGCCGCCGCGGAATCGGCGAATGATCCGGCGGGGTTGGGGAGCGAT
>JAAYWS010000136.1 GCA_012516575.1 Actinomycetaceae bacterium | reverse complement strand
ATAAGCGGGTTGTTCAGTGTCCAACCGATATTTACGGTTGCTTTGTAGCGATTTCCCATGATATAGTTCTTCGGGTTTGCAACAGTAGTGCTCCATTGGCACGACTGGTTGCCGGATAGCGTAATTTTTACCTTTCCGCCCGGTGCGATTTGCATCACAGTCGGGTTAAAAGCGAGAAAAGCAGTAATACTGTCTCGGGAGGAAGATAAGGTTACGCCTGTCACGTTAAGTGTCATCGATTTGGTCCCCTGTGCAGTCTCCACCGTCCAAATCAATTTTTGGAGGGTTCCCACATTAGCCGGTATGCCTTTGAGCTTAAATCTGATGATGCTGCTATTCAAGACCAGGTTAAATGTCTGATTCAATGGGTTGGCATCCACGTCAAACAGGAGCAGTTTGTTGTTGAGGTGAGTTGTGGTATTGTCTCCGTTCTGTGTTTGTTGCCAAAAGGTGTCGTCAAGTTGTACGTTTCCGTTCCCATCTAATGTAATAGTCGCAGGATAATAGGCCTTGTAGGTGGTGGCGCCATCTACCGCTGATCCCTGAAACGTGTTGCCGTTTCCGCTCCAGGTAAAGGTTTTGCTGCCTTTATAGGTTGTGCCATCATATCCGGCAGGCAGAAGCTGGTCGCCACTTTCCCATGAGAGTTTGAGCGTGGTATCATTGTAAGCCACGCGGGTTTCCGGTGAGATTGAGGCGTTTATTGTGACGATCTCTTCCCCTTTAGTTGCAGGTTCGGGAAGAATAATATCTTTTGTACAACTAACTGCCGTTAGGGTGAGCAGTGCAATAATATATTGTTTTAATTTCATACCTGTTTTTGTTTAAACTATCGACTGTCAGCGTTAGGCAGTCGATTATATTAAAATTTCTTAAACGAGAAGTGTCAAGACTTCTGAATGGCTTAATCCTCTTTTGTGTTTATAATTCCTTAAAGTTCACAATCAATTATTTTAGAAAAACGAGCAAAAGTAGAAAGTTTTTTGATATAATCAAAAAATTATTGATTTTGAGTATACTTAATTTATATACGTGTATTTAAAAAACTCCCCCTCACTGTTGTGAGAGGGAGTTTGTGATAAAATGCGTTTTGTCTATTCTATAACGCTACGGTGTTGATGCAATTTCTTTCACTTTAATAACTGAATCGGCATTGGTATATATTATTTCATATCTTATAATTTATTTCCATCCTTAATTACTTGTAGTGAAGAGGCGGACAGAAAACCCATAAGTATTAGATGAGCTGTGCGAGGATGCGAAGCCATTGATGAAACCCATGATTTTTCCACTTGTCGAGGACCAGAAAGCACCGCCTTTTCCCACATCACTGGGCACCTTATCATTTCCACTTGCAGGGAAGTAACGAACAATGTCATTTTCCGAATTAGAACTCCAATATGTAGGATCCGCGATATTATCAATACTAACTATCTGTCCGTACACACTGCGGCTGGTAATTTTCAAGTGACAATTGTTGGTGTTCCAACCAATATACTCGTACCTCCAAGCCGATACCAGGTCAGTACCCTTGTAACGCAAGGCATAGGTGGTCTTAGTAGCGGAATTATTGCGGAAATCACTCGTCATTGTGTAATTACCACCCGCAACAGTTACAATCTCAGACTGATTATCATAAGAATTAATGGTATTGTAATAAACCCACTGAGTGGATGGTACAATAGAGCTCCACTCTCCAGTACTAGGCAGGTGAAACTGCTTTCCGCCTATTATAATGTTGCTAAATTGAGTCACGGCATCGTTATAGTTAAAATATCCGCTTATGTTGCAGGTTGTCAGTCCCGTAACAAAGTTAGTGCCTGCCTGGTTGATGT
>JAAYWS010000115.1 GCA_012516575.1 Actinomycetaceae bacterium | reverse complement strand
TCGATGTCGGCTCGTCGCATCCTGGGGCTGGAGTAGGTCCCAAGGGTTGGGCTGTTCGCCCATTAAAGCGGCACGCGAGCTGGGTTCAGAACGTCGTGAGACAGTTCGGTCCCTATCCGCTGCGCGCGTATGAAACTTGAGAAGGGCTGTCCCTAGTACGAGAGGACCGGGACGGACGAACCTCTGGTGTGCCAGTTGTTCCGCCAGGAGCATGGCTGGTTTGCTACGTTCGGGAGGGATAACCGCTGAAAGCATCTAAGTGGGAAGCCTGCTTCAAGATTAAGTTTCGATGATCTTATGATCGGGAGGCCCCCTATAGACTATGGGGTTGATAGGCCAGGCGTGTAAGAACAGTAATGTTTTGAGCTGACTGGTACTAATGGCCGATCACTTACAATAAACAATGTTTGTTGTGCTGGAGTATTCTCGCGTCTACTATACGATTCTGGACCACCACCGGCTAGTAATCCTTATGGGTTGCTAGTAGCGTGTGTGTTGTTCCGCTTGTTTGACGGTGGTCATAGCGGTAGGGAAACGCCCGGTACCATTCCGAACCCGGAAGCTAAGCCTACCAGCGCCGATGGTACTGCACCCGAGGGGGTGTGGGAGAGTAGGACACCGCCGTCACTAAAATTTCATAGAATTAAGGGGTATCGGTTTCGGTACCCCTTAATTTTTCTCCATAAATCACGATTCTATGGTCCGTAACTTCGGTATAGTCTCGTGTACGATTATCCAAGGCGGGCCGCTCCAATACGGCCATGAAGCCACCGCTTATTTACAACTAAACCGCGAGGAAAATATGTCAGACCAGTCGAATGATCGTCAACGCTCGGATCACAGTGAAGGTAATTCCTCGCAATGGCGCTCCGCTAACGCCGGATCTCGTCGTCAGTCTCGAGAACAAGGCTCAAATCGCCGTTGGGAACGCGATGATCGGCGTTCGCAGCGGTCGGATCGTGATGATCGTGGTCAGCGTCGTTGGTCACGTGATGATGAACGCGGTGGGCCTCGGCGTGATGATCGTCGTCGTGGTGAACGGCAATGGGATCGTAATGATCGATCGCCGCGCCGGTGGGAACGCGATGATCGACGTTCGCAGCGGTCGGATCGTGATGATCGTGGTCAGCGTCGTTGGTCACGAGATGATGAACGCGGTGGGCCTCGGCGTGATGATCGGCGTCGTGGTGAACGGCAGTGGGACCGCGATGACCGTGGTCGTGGTGGTCGCCGATGGGATGGCGAAGAACGGTCAGGTCGCCCTTATTCACGCGACGATGGATCAAATCGCCGCTGGGATCGAGATGAACGTGGTGAGCGCGGATCCCGTGATGATCGGGGTCAGCGTCGTTGGTCGCGCGATAGCGACCGGGACCAGTATCGGCGTGATGATCGTCGTCGTGGGGAACGGCGTTGGGACCGTGACGACCGGGAACGGCGCGATGGGCGCTGGTCAGATCGCCATGAGAACCGACCATCGCGTGGAGGATATAGTTCCGATTCGAGGGGTAAGGAACGGTACGAGCGAGGCGAAGGCCGTGGCCGTCAAAGCTATGATGCGCGCGATCGTTATGAGGATTACCGGGACCTTGAAATCCCAGAATCAATTACTGCAAATTCGCTCGATGCCGGTGCTCGGCGTCGTTTGATGAGCCTCAACAAAGACAATTCAGAACGCGTTGCCCGTCATCTCGCATATGCGGGCGAAATGATGGATATTGATCCGCAGATTGCTTATCAGCATGCGAAAGCTGCATACCAACGTGCTGCCCGTATTGACGTCGTTCGAGAAGCACTGGGGTTGACTGCCTACGCAACCGAACGCTATTCGGAGGCTCTGCGTGAACTACGCACATATCGTCGCATGAGTGATGACTATTCTCATGTTCCAATCGAAGCAGATGCGGAACGTGGACTGGGCCGTCCAGAAAAGGCTTTGCGGTTTATAGAAGGGATTCCGCTCGATCGGCTGAGCGCTGAAGGAAAAATTGAGTTGGCTCTTGTCACTTCCGGAGCGCGCGCTGAAACAGGCGATTCAGCTGGGGGACTAGCAGTTCTGGAAAAGATTTTAGTGGAAAATCTCGATCCTATCCTTGCAGCGCGCGTACAACTGATTAAGGCTGATCGTTTGGAAGAGCTTGGACGTGAGGAAGAAGCTACAAGCCTGCGTGTCCAATGGCAACCAGTTTTTGATAGCCAAGGAAACTATGACATGATGGTCGACCTCGACGACGTTCTAGATGACGTAGTTGAAGACGGCGATGACGTAGTTGAAGACGGCGATGACGTAGTTGAAGACGGCGATGACGTAGTTGAAGAATCCGTGGAGCCGTCGGAAGATGCTGACATCGATAGCGGGGAAGCTTTTGAGGAAGATCTTTCCCCGGCTGATCAGTTCCTTGACGAAACTGAAGAAACAGAATTCAATGAAGCTTTTGACGAGCTTTTTGAGGACACTGATGACGAAGGAACAGTCGATACTGACGAAGCACTCTAACAGGCGAATCGAATATCACCGCTATTAGATATCGAGAACAGGATAGAACGAAGAAATATGGCTTTGCTTGCTTGTGATGTCGCTTTAAGCGCTGCTTATGATTTGATTTTGTCAGATCTCGATGGGGTGGCATATCGCGGTGCACAATCGCTCCCACACGTTGCTGAAGGCTACGCCACGGCGAGGGATAACGGCACACGTATCGTTTTTGCAACGAATAATTCGGCTCGTACCCCGCAAACAGTCGCCGAGCATCTTAACACCTTGGGTATTAAGGCAACGCCAGCAGATGTGTACAACAGTGCCCGTACCGGAGTGGCGCAGTTGGCAACGCTTATCCCGGCAGGTTCAAAAGTGCTTCCGGTGGGTTCCGACGGCGTACGCGTCGCATTGAAACAAGGCGGTTTCGAAATTGTCACCACTGCTGCAGAAAAACCGGCAGCAGTACTTCAAGGCCTCGATCCGGAAGTAACGTGGACGCAACTTTCCCAAGCTGCGATGGCAATCAGCGCAGGTGCGATATTTGTTGCGACAAATATGGACGCCACCTTGCCTAAAGAGGAGGGCGACTATCTCGGTAACGGATCAATGGTCGCAGCGGTTACTAACGCCACCGGCGTCGTCCCCTATAGTTCAGGCAAACCGGAACCGAATATGTATCAGTTGGCAGTGCGTGAAACTGGTGGAAAACGCCCCCTTGTCATCGGTGATCGGTTAAATACGGATATTGCCGGTGCTAATCGTTCTAACTACGATTCATTACACGTTTTAACCGGTGTTAATACCATGCGTGACATTATGTTGGCGATAGACATTGAACGACCAACCTATCTAGGGTTCGATATGCGTTCGCTTAATGAGCCTGCGCCCGCGATTACTGTTAATAACGGCAGTGCACAGGTAGGCGATGCTTTGGTAACACTTGAAGGCACGTCGTTGTATCTCAATGGCGAACTACTTACGCATAAATCGGCAGTTTCACTTACGTTGGATCAGTATCGCGCCGTCGTCGCTACGGTTTGGCATGCGATTGATCAGGGAACTCCACGTGATGACTTCGCCTGGCTTCCGGAGTTTGAGGGTGTCGAATCATGAGTAAAACACCCAAGCCACCGGTGAGAATCAACCCGGATACCGTCATTGACCAGGTGAACGAGCTTGAACGCGAAGAACAGATTGCGGCGCTTGAACAAGTCCACAGCGAATTAACTACTCGACTTTCACGGACGCAAGCGTAGGATCATGGCAAAGCTGACACGGATCGACGCCGAACTTGTACGTCGCGGGTTAGCTCGCTCGCGGGCTGAAGCAACCGAGTTAATCCACGCAGGAAAAGTCTTACTTGATAAAAACGTAGTAACCAAACCTTCACGCCAAATGGATCCGGCGCAAGCAATCGTTATTACAGAAACCAATCGGGACAATTACGCATCGCGTGGCGCCTACAAACTTATAGGTGCACTCGATTATCTCGGCGACTTCGGCCCAACTATCAAAGGCGTGAGAGCTTTGGACGCCGGAGCGTCAACCGGCGGTTTTACCGATGTGTTACTACGGCGTGGTGCGCAGTCAGTTGTGGCAGTCGATGTCGGCTACGGGCAACTCGCATGGCGTTTACGAGAAGACCCGCGGGTAACGGTGCTCGAACGCACAAATGTGCGCAACCTACAACCGGAGATGGTGGCGCCCACTCCACAACTCGTAGTTGGTGACCTGTCCTTCATTTCTTTGACATTGGTTCTGCCTGCACTAGTTGAATGCGCTGCGCCAGATGCGGAATTTCTCCTCATGGTCAAACCGCAGTTTGAAATCGGCAAAGAACGCCTCGGCTCCGGAGGAGTAGTGCGTGACCTAGCGGATCATGTTGAAACAGTCGCTAAAGTAGCCGATTGCGCACGCAGTCTGGGGCTCGGTATTCAAGCTGTTGCGCCTTCTCCACTCCCGGGGCCTGCCGGGAATGTAGAGTATTTCTTATACATGAAACGTGGAGCTGAGGATGCCTTGGATGAAAATCTCACCGAAGCTATTTGGGATGCGGTACGATCTGGACCGGCAGGGTCGGCAAATTCTGCTACCGAATCAGCTGAAACTGTCGAAGAAAAGTCAATATCCGTAACGCGAAAGACTACCGGGCAGGTAGGAACCACTGTAAAGGAGCAGGTACGATGACGCGAACTATCGGTGTACTGTCCCATGATCGCCATGACAAAATCATCGAATCCGCTCGTGAAGTAGTGAAGCTAATCGAAAATGCTGGATTAAATGCGCGGTGGCTTCCCGAAGGACCGGTCGACCAAACGGAACTCGAATTAGTCGTTGTTATTGGAGGAGACGGCACCATTTTGCGTGCGGTCGAAAGCTGCTACGAAACCGAAGTCCCAATCCTCGGTATCAATTACGGGCGGGTGGGCTTCTTGGCCGAAGCAGAGCCTTCTGGATTACCAGATGTCATTAACTCAATTAAAAACCGGGACTGGACGGTCGATTCGCGTATGACTGTGCGCGTCCAGGTAGAGCGCCGAGATGGCAGCTACGAAGAAAGCTGGGCGCTTAATGAAGCGTCCATCGAAAAAGGCCCCCAAGCCCGCATGATCGAAACCGATATCGGAGTCGACAAGCGCCCGCTATCGTCGTTTAAATGCGATACGGTGCTTGTTTCGACCCCGACTGGTTCTACTGCGTATAGTTTTTCAGCTGGCGGACCGGTGGTATGGCCTAATGTTGAAGCAATGGTTCTCACCCCGGTAGCAGCACACGCGCTTTTTGCTCGCCCCTTAGTGGTTGGCCCAGAATCAGAGCTAACCGTTGATATGCGTGCTGAAGATGCAGTGGTGTGGCTCGATGGTCGACGTACGATTGATGCCCCTGAAGGTTCACGAATTACCGTGACCCGTGGTGAACACCGGGTACTGTTGGCTCGTCTTAATGACACACCATTCTCCGGGCGGCTGGTTCGTAAATTTAATCTGCCAGTCAACGGCTGGTGCCGAGGACGCAATGATTGATCAGTTGCGCATCCGTAACCTTGGCGTGATCGAATCAGCTGATCTCACGCTGGGTAACGGTATGACTGCACTCACCGGGGAAACTGGTGCTGGAAAAACGATGGCGCTGACGTCGCTCTTGTTACTTGCCGGCGGCAAGGCTGACCCATCGAAAGTACGTACTGGCGCCGAAATCGCTAGTGTGGAAGGAACTTTTGTAGTTGACGCGGATTCACCTGCAGTGGAACTTATTACCGGTGCTGGTGGAGAGATAGATATTGACGACGACGGGCGAGCGGTTATTTACATTTCACGGCAAGTTCCGCGCAAAGGCCGATCACGAGCCTATGCCGGAGGTCGGGCTGTTCCGCTGGCAGTACTACAAGAATTGGCGGGCTTTGTGTTAACCGTGCACGGCCAAGCTGATCAGCTTCGATTATCAACCGAAGCAGCCCAGCGTGAAGCGCTTGATCGATTCGGCGGGGTAGAACACCAACAGTTGTACGACAATTACCGTGTGGCATGGCAAGAATACAATCTAGCTACCGAACAACTCGAATCTTTTGTGCATCAAGCCCGTGAGGCAGGAACTCAAAGGCTCGCTTTAGAAGCTCTTATCTCTAGGGTTGACGCGGTTAAGCCAGAAATTGGCGAAGAAGAGCAGTTACGCGCAGAAGCTCACCGGTTAGAAAACGTTGAAGCGTTACGGTCCGCTTTAGCAATGACAATACATGCCTTAGACGGTGACGATATTACGACCGGCGCAATTGCTTTGTGCGACAATGCTGCCCGTGAACTATCTAGGCACGGCCGTGATGATAGCGAACTGGCCGAAATATCGAGCACGTTAGCGGATTTAGCTATTACCGCATCAGAAATAGCCAATCGGGTCCGTGGCCTTGCTCTGGATCTAACCGCTGACCCGCGCAGGCTTGACCAGATTCATGAGCGCCGGGCGGAGATAACCAAACTACAACGTGAACTGGGAATGGATATTCCCGAAATATTACAGCGCCGTGCCACTGCTGCTATTCAACTTGCGGAGATTTCGGACCCGCAGACGCATCTTGAGCACTTACGAACACAAGTGGCGAAAGCTGAAGAACATCTGCGCAGCCAAGGTCAACAGCTCGGATCATCTCGGCGGGCTTTAGCTAAGACCTTAGCTAGCCAAGTCACCGCGGAATTGCACGGTTTGGCGATGAAAGACGCCACTTTTACGGTTTCGGTAACCACCGCTGAAAAACCTAGCGCACACGGAACAGACGACATCACTTTTATGCTCGCACCACACCGGGCCTCTGCGCCCTTGCCGTTAGCTAAAACTGCGTCGGGCGGAGAAATGTCCCGAATCATGCTCGCTTTAGAGGTCACTCTCGCCGGGCAAGGCATCGATGCCGATCACACGTTTATTTTTGATGAAATTGACGCCGGGATAGGCGGAAAAACCGCACTTCGAGTTGGTGAGCGGCTCGCTCAGCTCGGCGCGCAATGCCAGACGATTGTTGTCACTCACCTGGCCCAAGTGGCAGCATATGCGCACCACCACGTCGTCGTCGATAAAATATCCGACGCCGAAATCACCCGGACCGACGTACGCAAGCTCGACAATACTGCCCGGGAGCGTGAACTAGCCCGTATGCTGTCTGGACATGAAGAATCTGAGGCGGCTCGCACACATGCTGGTGAATTACTTTTGGGCGCCAATATGTCAAGATAATCTTATGTGGCCTAAACGTCGTCCAAAAGATTCAACAGAACAGTCTTTTCCGATTACTGGAATTGCACGCGTTGATTACCGCACGAAAAACCTCACCAAACGATTGAATGCCGGTGAGGTTGCCGTTATTGACCACGAGGATCTTGATTTAGTTTCCGCTGAAGCTTTAGTGGAGTGTCGCCCGGCTGTTGTATTAAACGCTGCACGTTCTACATCCGGTAAATACCCTAATTTGGGTCCAGTGATTTTAAATGAGGCTGGTATTTGTCTGATCGACGATCTGGGACCAGCAGTAATGGATATTGCGGAAAATACGCCATTGGTGGTTAACGCGGATGGCGAAGTCAGTGTTAACGGCGAAGTGGTAGCAAGCGGCAGTGTACAAACAACCGAAACTATTGAAGCAAACCGCGAATTAGCAAAAGCTGGTATGCCGGAACAGCTCAAATCGTTTGCGACGAACACAATGGAGTATGTCGAGCGCGAACAAGACTTGATTCTCGACGGCATGAATATGCCGCAGGTGCGTACTAAATTTAACGGAAAACATGCGCTGATTGTTGTGCGCGGTTACCGGTACAAAGACGACCTAGCGGCTTTGCGCGGATATATTCGGGAATATAAACCGATTATGATCGGCGTTGATGGTGGCGCAGACGCTATTTTAGAAGCCGGATTACCGCTCGATATGATTGTTGGAGATATGGATTCGGTCTCCGATAAAGCCTTAAAATCAGGCGCGGAAATCGTGGTCCACGCATATCGTGATGGCAGAGCTCCCGGAAAACACCGCGTAGAAGAGCTGGGAGTAGAACATGTTATATTCCCCGCTACTGGCACATCCGAAGATATCGCCATGCTTTTAGCCGACGATAAAGGCGCGAGTTTGATCGTGGCCCTAGGTACGCATTCGACGCTTATCGAGTTTTTCGATAAAGGACGACGCGGAATGGCCTCGACTTTTCTTACCCGGCTACAAGTCGGATCGAAATTGATTGATGCCAAAGGCGTATCGCAACTTTACCGATCACGCGTGTCTAACTGGCAAATCGCATTCTTACTAATAGCTGGAATTGTGGTTCTTGTTGCAGCGTTAGCCGCAACCGATGCGGGCCAGATCTTATTTCAACTTGTGGGTGTATGGTTTTCCGATATTACGCTTTGGTTTAATAATTTGTTTTAGGTGGTTTCATGGTTGAGTTTCGCTATCACATATTGACGATCGGTGCGATTTTCCTTGCTTTAGCTGTTGGCATTATTTTAGGTGCCGGGCCCCTCCAAGATTCGATCGGCCGCGCTCTTAATTCACAGGTGGAATCCCTATCGGACACGAACGCTGAGCTAAAAGCCGAAAATATTATGCTTGCTGAAGAAAACGCGCGGCATAATGAGGCTATTGAAGCGATCGCGCCTTTCCTCACTGAGGGAGCATTAGCAGATCGTGAAATCGGCATTGTTATTCTCCCCGGAAGCACTGAGGAAGCTGTACAGTCGGTGCGCCAGCGGCTGGCAGATGCCGGGGCTCAGGTCAACGTTGAAGTGTCGCTGGCTGAGGGCTGGAGTTCTGAAACGGCAGCTACCGCTCGTGATGAGCTAGCTGAGCAACTGCGCCCGTTGCTACCGTCTTTAACGCCCGATGCGTCAACTACGATTGTTCTTTCAACAGCTTTAGATCAAGTGCTGCGTAACGGCTCTGATTCCGAAATCGGAGCGCCTCTTGCCGGATACCTGATGGAGTTCCACGAGCCATTAGTTGAAGTGAGTACCGATTTAGGATTGCCAGTAGAAGCTGTTGTGGTAATCGCACCGGACACTGATGACGTCGGTTTGGAAGAGGTCGCCACGGACGATTCGGCAGTGCTCGAACATGCACAACGCGATGCGGAATCCTATGTTGAGCTTATTAGCCAGTTCGCAGCAACCGGACCGACGGTTGCTGCCGGGGCGGCGGATTCGGCTACCGATGTGGTTCGGCAATTGCGTAACGCAGGTATTGATGCTTCCACGGTTGACAATATTCCTTCTGGAGTGGGGTCGATCAATATCGTGGTGGCGATTGCAAATGAACTCAATGGCATGCTTGTTCACCTCGGATATGAAGATGGAGCTAGTGCCGGGCTTGGAGAACGAGCCGAAGCACCAAGGGAAGTAATCGATCCAGAAGTCGCTGAACAGGGCACCGAAGCTGACCAGAATGTGGAGGCAGAATAATGAAACGTCTGCTGGCTGGGGGACTTGCTGGCGCTGTCTCAACGGGTGTGCGAGCGGTAGCTAAGGCTAAACCACTACCGTCATGGGACCGAAAATCCTATTCAGGTTCGACTGTATCGCTAACTGGGGGACTCCAAGCTGGGGCCGGAGCATTGGTCGGTGCATGTATCGGTGCGCAAAACGGCGGTACCCGAGCAGGTAGTATTGCCAATGTTTCGGGAGCTGTGGCTGGGTATATCGACGATCATTTAGAAGATTCTTTTCCCGCTCGAGGGAAGGGATTTCGTGGTCATCTTGGCGCGCTGAAAAATGGTCAGGTTACATCGGGCTTGTTAAAGATCGGCGTGATTGGACTGGGATCGCTGGTAAGTGCTGCAGTATTGGCACAACAGCGGGGTACTCATCGCTGTGTGAATACGGTGGTTGACAGCCTGCTAATAGCTTCGACGGCCAATTTAGTTAACCTGCTTGATTTGCGTCCGGGACGGGCTCTTAAAGTTACGGCGGCTGGTGCCTTACCAGTGGCGTTATCGTCGTCGGCTCAAGCACACTCGGCGGCGGGTATTGTCGGTTCTAGTTTAGCTGCGCTTCCAGCGGACTTACGCGGTGAAACTATGTTGGGTGATTTAGGCGCAAACGCGGTGGGCGCCCAACTTGGAGTAGTACTTGCCGGTTCGTTACCGCTCCCTGCTCGTCTTGTAGCTTTAACAACTACGATTGGCCTGACAGCAGCATCCGAAAAGATATCTTTTTCTCAAGTGATCGATGAGAACCCGGTGTTATCGTGGATCGATAATCTAGGGCGATGAGAAAAGCTACTGGTTCGGTTGTTGGAGCTGCGGGTGTTATCGCGGTTCTCACCTTGCTTTCCCGTGTGATGGGATTGGTGCGCAAACTGGCACAATCATGGGCGATGTCTGACGGGTCGGTGGCTACCGCTTACGACACTGCTAATACGGTTCCCAATGTGCTATTCGAAATCGCCGCTGGGGGAGCTTTAGCAGGTGCAGTTATCCCATTAGTGTCGCGTTTTCTTGCGCGCAAGATGGGGAAGGAAGCGAGCCAGACGGCGTCGGCTCTGGCAACGTGGATCTTGAGTATTAGCCTTCCTATCGTGGTGGCCGTCATTATCTTTGCTGAACCTATCGTGGCTGCACTATCTGGCCCCGAAGCCGATCCGGCAACTATATCCTTAGCGGCCACCTTGCTCATGATTTTCGCTATCCAAGTGCCGTTATACGGATTATCGGTTGTTGCTACGGGCGTTTTACAGGCGCATAAACGCTTCGTTCTGCCCGCGCTGTCTCCGTTGCTCTCTTCGCTGGTTGTGATCGGAGCATTCGTTGCATACGCACTAATGGTTGGCCCACATATTGGTCCGGAAGAACTCACTCGTAGCGGCACCTACTTGTTGGGATGGGGAACGACGCTCGGCGTTGTCATGTTTTCCATCCCGCAATTTATTGCTGCAGCGCGTATTGTTCGGCTTCGTCCAACGCTCAAGTTTCCGGAGGATGCGGGACGGCAAACTATCCGGCTTGCATCAGCCGGTCTAGCGGCTTTGCTAGCCCAGCAGATTGCTATTTTGGCGATAATGTTCACCGCTAATTCTTTGGGTGATGTGGGCACATATGCGGCCTTTAACTACGCTTTTGCGATTTTTATGGTCCCTTACGCAGTATTAGCGGTACCAATAGCAACCGCGGTGTTTCCACAGATTTCTCAGGCGCATGAGCTGGATGACTTTGCACGACGTGACCAATATATTGCACAGTCCACCCGCCTTGTCCTTGCAATGGGAATGATCGCTACGGTACTTCTTATCGCACTAGCGAAACCAGCCCAGATTGTATTGCAACTAGGTAACCCGATTGAGGGGCTTGACACTGGCATGCGAGCAATGGCTCCGGCTTTGGTTGGCTACTCCCTGCTGTACCACGGTGCTCGAGTACTGTACGCGCTAGATGCCGGCCGACGGGTTGTTGTAACGAATACCTTGAGTTGGGCGACGGTTATCGCGGTCCTTTTTGCCGCGCATAACACCGGCGTTTCCGGGCGCATCGACACTTTGGTTGCTATCGGAGTCGCGTTAAGCGTTGGAATGACGGTGGGCGTTGTATCGGTCATTTTCGCTATTAGAGCGCAGGTTGGATCGCAGGCGGTGGCCGGCTATATGCGCACTATTGTTGGTCTGTTACCTGGGTTAGCGATTTTCGGCGCGTTAGGATTGTGGAGTACGAACTTAGTCTTGTCCGCTTTGAATGGCACAATTTTTGCCGCCTTTGTAAGCGCGTTTGTTGGAGCGGTCGTTGTTCTGAGTGGTTCCTTGATAAATTTGTATCTTATTGACCGGCAAGCCCTTTCTGCGTTGACTCGTAGGTAGTGTTACGGAAGAGAAGCCATGGAATTAAAAGATATTAATGTTTCGGATCATGTTGAAATCTTGCAGTCCGACTTGCGTTTTAAAGGACCGATTTTCACGATTTACGATGACGAGATTAAGTTTGCGTCGGGGGATATTGCGCGTCGTCAATATATGGAACATCATGATGCGGTTGCTATAGTGCCGATGCGTGAAAGTGAGCGCGGCCCGGAAATCCTACTCATCCGGCAATACCGGCATGCTCCGCGTCGTATTCTGTGGGAGATTCCGGCTGGTCTGCTCGATATTGCGGGTGAAGATGCACTGTCAACCGCTAAACGAGAGCTACTAGAAGAAACCGATTGCGTTGCCGACCGCTGGACTAAGCTTGCGCGTTTTACGGCGTCACCGGGAGTAAGCGATGAAAACTGCGATATCTTTCTAGCTCGTGACGTGTACGAGGTAGCGCACTCCCAATTCGAACGCAGTGAAGAAGAACGCGAAATTATTAAGAAATGGTTTTTACTTGAAGACGTGTTGGACGCGATTTTCCGGTCGGATTTGACGAGTCCGACGCTAGTCACAGGAGTATTAGCCGCAGTCGTGGCATTAGAGCGTGGCGCGTAAAACCCGCTCACTAAGGCTAAGATAGATATCTGGATTAAATCCAGATAATATTCAGTGCGTTGGTGTCCGGGGTGCGGCTCAACTTGCGTAAGATCAATTTAGCAACAAGAATGTTGCTTAATAAATTGCGTGTAATGGAGGTGATCTGTGGCTGATTTTCAAGATGTCGGAACATGCGACCAAATACTCCGACTTATTATCGAACGCGGGCCCATCACCGCCGGTGAACTTGCAAAGATCCTCGTACTTACGCCAGCTGCGGTTCGGCGTCATATCGCGATGCTCGTAGCAGATAACTACATTGAGACTTACGAAGGGATCACCCGGGGTCCAGCGCGTCGAGGACGGCCATCTCGGCAATATGTAGCAACGGCGACGGGGCAAGAACAACTTGGTCAAGGCTACTCAGATGTGGCTCGCTCCGCCTTGAATTTTATTCATGACCATATGGGCGATGACGGCGTCACCAAATTTATCGATGAACGGACTAAAACATTAGAGGAACGTTATCGTCGCTTCATTGACGGGCCAAACCGTACAACCGCGGAGAAAACCGCATTACTTGCCGAAGCTCTTACTAAGGACGGTTTTGTGGCAACCTTGCGTCGGGGTGGGCCCAGCGCGCTATCCGTTCAGTTGTGTCAAGGACATTGCCCAATTCGAGAGGTTGCGGAGAGTTTTCCAGAGTTGTGTGAAGCTGAAACACAAGCTTTTGGGCGGCTTCTTGGGGTGCCAATTCAACGGCTGTCCACCATGTCAGGTGGGGCACACGTCTGCACCACGAATATTCCGCTGGGAATTCCAAAGAACTTGCGAGCAAGGGCTAGCTCGTACAGCAATACGTCAGTAAAGGCTGACGATCGGGAAGGAAATCAATGACCCAAACCGCACCGGGTGTCAATGAGAAATTGACCCAGGAAGAAACAATTGCCTCATTCGGCAAATATCAGTACGGATGGCATGACTCAGATTCTGCTGGTAAGGACGCGCGCCGCGGCTTGAACGAAGATGTTGTGCGTGAAATTTCGGCGATGAAAGAAGAGCCGGAGTGGATGCTTCAACTACGCTTAAAGGCACTAAAGTCCTTTGAACGTCGTCCATTGCCGACATGGGGTGTTGATCTTTCAGACCTAGATTTTGATTCGATTAAGTATTACGTCAAATCAACTGAGGGTACCGCGACCTCGTGGGAGGACCTGCCGGAAGACATTAAGAATACCTACGATCGTTTGGGTATTCCGGAAGCTGAACGTGCCCGTCTAGTTGCCGGTGTAGCTGCCCAGTATGAATCTGAAGTGGTTTATCACAAGATTCGCGAAGACTTGGAAGCCCAGGGCGTCATCTTCCTCGATACGGATACGGGTTTGAAAGAGTACCCGGAAATCTTCCAAGAGTACTTTGGTACCGCAGTGCCAATCGGTGACAATAAGTTTGCCGCTTTAAACACTGCCGTATGGTCTGGTGGATCTTTTATTTATGTGCCTAAGGGCGTCCATGTTGAAATCCCGTTACAGGCTTATTTCCGGATGAATACGGAGAACTTGGGCCAGTTCGAACGCACTCTGATTATTGCCGACGAAGGCTCCTATATCCACTATGTTGAAGGCTGTACTGCGCCAATTTATAAGTCAGATTCGCTACACAGTGCCATTGTGGAAATTTTCGTGAAAAAGGATGCTCGCGTCCGTTATACGACCATCCAAAACTGGTCGAATAATGTCTACAATCTTGTCACCCAGCGTGCGATTGTGGAACAAGGCGGCGTTATGGAATGGATCGATGGCAATATCGGCTCCAAGGTGAATATGAAGTATCCAGCTGTTTACCTTACAGGCGAGCATGCCCACGGCGAAACATTGTCGATTGCTTTCGCTGGTAAAGGACAGCACCAGGATACTGGAGCCAAAATGGTCCATATGGCACCGCACACGTCGTCGAATATTGTTTCGAAATCGGTATCTCGTGGGGGTGGCCGTTCCTCTTACCGGGGTCTGGTACAGGTCAATGCAAATGCGAAGCATTCGAAGTCGAACGTTCTGTGTGACGCTTTATTAGTTGACACTATTTCGCGTTCGGACACTTACCCGTACGTGGACGTTCGGGTTGACGACGTCGAAATGGGCCATGAGGCGACGGTTTCGAAGGTTTCCGAAGACCAGCTTTTCTACCTTATGAGTCGCGGTATTGAAGAAGTTGAAGCAATGGCGATGATTGTGCGCGGCTTCGTAGAGCCGATCGCACGGGAGCTTCCAATGGAATATGCTCTCGAGCTCAACCGCCTTATTGAACTTCAGATGGAAGGATCTGTTGGCTAATGACTACCACGCAAATCGCACCAACTCGGGGAGCGCGTCCGCTGTCTTTTGATATTGACACCTTCCCGGTTCCGCAAGGTACTGAAGAAGAATGGCGTTTTACTCCGATTGAGCGACTAGAAGATTTTTTCGAAACGGCCACGGGTGAAGGTCCGCATGTATCGGTAACCGGAGGTGTACGTTTTGAAACCGTTGGACGGGACGATGAACGTCTAGGCACGATTATGCCGCCCGAAGACCGCACGTCGGTAATGTCGTGGAACTCCTTTGATAAAGCGCATATCGTAACCGTTCCCGCCAATACGGTGTTGGACGAAGAAGTAATTGTCAACATTACGGGTCAGGGTGAAGATGCGGTAGCAGCACAGCATGTGCTTATTGACGCCCAGCCGCATTCAGAAGCGACCATCGTGCTTAACCACACGGGCTCGGCGCGTTTAAACCAAGGTGTAGAAATCATCGTTGGAGAAGGCGCACACCTGACCTTCGTTTCCGTACAGGAATTTGATGATGACGCCGTTTTCGCTTCGTCGAACCGTATTAACGTAGGCCGTAACGCAACCCTGAAGCATATTGTAGTTTCGCTTGGCGGGGATCTGTTGCGCGTAACGGCGTCGTTAGATTACGCAGGTGAAGGCGCGGATGTGAATATGCTTGGCGCCTATTTCGTCGACGCCGGCCAGCATATTGAAAATCGTCTTTTACTCGATCATAACGTTCCAAATTCTACGTCTAACGTGACATACAAGGGCGCTTTGCAAGGCGAGGATGCCCATTCGGTATGGATCGGGGACGTACTGATTCGGCCCGAGGGTGAAGGAACCAGTACTTACGAATTGAACCGGAATCTGATTCTTAACGAAGGTCCGCGTGCTGATTCGGTACCCAACCTCGAAATCGAAACCGGAGAAATTGAAGGTGCAGGGCATGCTTCAACAACCGGTCGTTTCGACGATGAACAACTTTTCTACCTGATGAGCCGTGGTATTCCGGAAGTACTTGCTCGACGTTTGGTAGTACGCGGATTCTTTGCCGAACTTGTTCAGCAGATCGGTGTTAAGTCGGTAGAAGACAAGTTAATGGAAGCTATCGAACACGAGCTCGATCTTACGATGGGAGCTCTTGATGGCTGAAGTCCATGTGTGCTCGGTCGATGACGTGCCAGCCGGTGAGGTTGGCGGCTTCGTAGTTACTGCTACGGATGGTAACGAGGTTAATTTGGCGATTATTCACTCGCGCTCAGATCGCTGGTTTGCCTTTTTTGATCGCTGTTCGCATGGACGTGTCAAGCTTTCGGATGGATTCGTGGAAGATGAAGGGATCGAGTGTGCACGGCACGGAGCAATTTTCGATTTCGAAACCGGTGCGCCGTTAACACCTCCAGCTTCGGAACCCGTTCGTACCTATCCAGTCCGGGTAGACGGAACATCCGTCTACGTTACTTTGTAAAAACCTAACCCTTTGAAGAGAAAAGAAATAAACGTGTCAACGCTCGAAATTAAAAACCTACACGTATCGGTTGAAACTGCCGAGGGCCCGAAGGAAATTCTGCGCGGAGTTAATCTGACGATTAAGTCCGGTGAAATCCACGCGATTATGGGACCGAATGGTTCAGGTAAGTCCACGCTGTCGTACGCGATTGCTGGTCACCCAGCATACGAAATTACCGAAGGGGAGATCCTCCTTGACGGTGAGAATATCGTTGAGATGTCCGCTGATGAACGTGCACGCGCAGGGATTTTCCTTGCTATGCAATACCCGGTCGAGGTTGCAGGGGTAACCGTGTCGAACTTCTTGCGCACTGCAAAGACTGCCGTTGACGGTCAAGCCCCGAAACTTCGCGAATGGGTGAAGAACCTCAAACAGGCGATGAGCGATCTTAAAGTTGATGATTCCTTTGCTGCGCGCGATGTGAATGTCGGTTTCTCTGGCGGTGAGAAGAAGCGGCTCGAGATTTTGCAGATGGAAATGCTTTCGCCGAAGTTTGCAGTGCTTGATGAAACCGATTCCGGTTTGGACGTAGATGCTCTCCGACTGGTTTCTGAAGGTGTTAACCGGGTTCAGCAGAATACTAATAACGGCGTGCTACTCATTACGCATTACACTCGAATCCTGAACCATATCAAGCCCGATTACGTGCATGTATTCGTTGACGGTCGCCTAGCCGAATCCGGCGGTCCTGAATTGGCTGATCAGCTTGAAGCTGAAGGCTACGAAAAGTACGAATCGTAATGAGCTGTGCACCGCGTGCGGATTTCCCTATCTTGAGCCGTGAAGTTCGTGATGGGGTTCCGCTGGTGTACCTAGATTCGGCTGCGACCAGTCAAAAACCACAGGTTGTGATGGACGCAGTGATGCACCAAGAACTGTATTCGAACGGTGCAGTTAACCGCGGTTCGCATCAACTGGCTGCTGAATCGACGATTGCGGTAGATAACGCTCGGGAGAAAGTTGCGCGCTTTGTTGGCGTAAAACCTGACGAAATCGTGTGGACAAAGAACTCTACCGAGGGCCTTAACCTACTTGCTAACGTTATTTCACGGATTTCGGCCGGTGAAGGCTCAGCCAAGATACGCGAGCGGCTGGGGTTGGGACCGGGGGATAACGTGGTTATTACCCGGGCTGAACACCACGCAAATCTGGTTCCGTGGCAGGATCTGTGCCGAAGAACTGGCGCTGAACTTCGCTGGCTGGACGTGGATTCAGAAGGCCGAATTGACCTAACGACGGCGGACGTTATTGATAGCCGGACACGGATAGTGTCTTTTACCCACGTATCGAATGTGACGGGCGCTTTGTCTCCGGTAGCTCAGATCGTCGATCTGGCACGGGCGGTAGATGCCTTTATCGTGCTTGATGCCTGCCAATCCGTTCCCCATATCCCGGTGGATTTCAAAGCACTCAACGTGGACGCGGCAGTGTTCTCTGGGCATAAAATGCTTGGACCCACGGGGATCGGCGTCTTGTATGTGCGCTCAGACGTGCTCCGAGAGTTGCCTCCCTTCCTTACTGGCGGTTCAATGGTGGTACTAGTGACCATGGAAAAGACAACCTTTGCTCCGCCACCAGCACGTTTTGAAGCAGGCACTCAGCCGGTTGCTCAGATTGTTGGTTTGGGAGCCGCGGCCGATTATCTAACCGATATCGGCATGGACAAGGTCGCTCAGCACGAGGCAGAGCTGACCGCGTATGCCTTAGAAAAGCTATCTGACGTGCCCGGAGTGCGGATCCTCGGACCACGTGATGCGGCGGAGCGGGTAGGCGTTTTAGCCTTCGACGTCGAAGGGGTTCATCCCCACGACGTGGGCCAAGTGTTGGATGCTCGCGGAATTGCGATCCGAGTAGGGCATCACTGCGCGCAACCAATACACCAGCATTTTGGTGTCTTTGCATCCTCACGGGCGTCTTTTGGCCCGTATAATACGACGGGTGACGTGGACGCTTTTATTGAAGCGCTAGCGCAAGTACGTCCATTTTTCGGTTTAGCAGGGTAGTGGTATGAACGAACTTGACCAGATGTATCAGCAGATTATTCTCGACGCCGCGCGTGAACGTAGTGGAGAAGGGCCACTTGCGGACGCACATGGGGAGTCTTTTCAGGTAAACCCTACCTGTGGGGATCAAGCCTGGGTACGTGTGAAACTATCGGAAGACGGCACTAGCCTTGCCGAACTCGCATGGGAAGGCCAAGGATGCTCGATTTCACAAGCCTCGCTGTCGATTATGAGCGACTTGGTTGAGGGTAAAACGCTTGCAGAAATCGGCGAACTTTACACTGCTTTCCGTGACATGATGGATAAGCAGGGCGGAACTTTAACCGATGAAGAAGCAGATCTTTTGGAAGATGCTTCGGCCTTTGAAGGTGTGTCGAAGTTTCCCATGAGAATCAAATGTGCATTACTCGGCTGGATGGGTTTACGCGATGCTATCGACCAGGCGGAAGTAAAGTAAGGAGATAACAATGACTGAAGCAGTTGTATATGCGGAAGATATTGAAGAAGCACTCCGCGATGTTATTGATCCGGAACTTGGCATTAATATTGTTGACCTTGGACTTCTCTACGGCGTGACTGTCGATGGAGACAGTGCGGTTATTGATATGACACTGACCTCGGCCGCATGCCCGCTAACTGATGTTATCGAACAGCAGGCTCATGAAGCGGTCGCTGGCTTGGTCAGCGAGTTCCGAATCAACTGGGTGTGGTTGCCACCATGGGGCCCGGACCGCATCACTGAAGACGGCCGCGACCAGTTACGTGCACTTGGGTTTAATATCTAAACCGAGCTCGAAAACAATAAACGTCCCGGGTTTGCGTATAATTACGGTTCAACAACCGACCACGTATCACATGCTTGCATAGTGCCCTCGGTAATACCAGTGCTTAGCCATTGCAAACGTTTCTCCGCAGAGCCGTGCGAGAAATTATCTGGGTTAACCGGCATCCCGGCATTTTCGTAGATTCGATCATCTCCAACAGCTTCAGCTGCTGCGAGCGCAGACTCAATCTCCGCGCGTGTCGGCTCACGCATAAAAGGAATACCCGTATCCGGGTCGATCGTGGTTGCCGCGTGGTGGATCCAGACTCCCGCTAAACAATCAGCTTGCAGTTCGGAGCGCACCATAGAAGAACGCGGCCCAGATGAATTATGGTCAACCTGCTGTAAAATCCCGGTTTGATATTGAATATGGTGGGCCCATTCATGTGCCAAGATATACAGTTGCGCTAGAGGAGCGTTGTCTGCCCCTAACTGTTCTAGTTGTTCAAAAAACGTGATGTCAATATAGATCGTGTCATCGCCTGGGCAGTAGAAGGGACCGATCTGCGAGGTACCGGTGCCGCAGGCTGTCTGAACCGAATCTGAGAATAGGACTAGCCCCGGAGTAATATGGTTAATTCCTGTTTCATAAGGGAGTTGAGCATTCCAAAATTCATCGAGTGAATTTTGGCCGGCGATCATACGACATTCAACATGCTCATTAGCGTCCTCACCGGTCTGACACAACTCAGCTAAATCCGTATCCTCATATGCCGGGTTTACGGGCGCAGTATAGACCGCACCCAAATCCGGAATTTGTCCGGTAACGAGATAGAAAATGATCGCTCCAACGATTGCCACGCCGCTGAAACCGCCAACCGCAATTCCACGAGAGCCTCCACCGCGGCGGGTACCTGAAGTGTTGAGGGTGATATTGTCATTAAAACTCATGAGTAGATCCTGTCAGCAGTAGGCCTTATCTGGATTTAACTATAGATGGCCATAGTCAGTGTGTGCGGCTCCACCGCTATGTACAGGCGAGGAAGTTCACCACACCGGTAGGCTGAGATGGTGATTTCTGCGGCTAACCTCGATATGCGAATTGGCACCCGAAAACTGATAACGGGTGCACATTTACGCATCGATAAAGGCCACCGTATCGGCCTCGTCGGCCGTAATGGTGCTGGTAAAACCACGTTGTTGCGTTTGCTTGCCGGTGAAGGTACCACTTCCGACGTCGTCGAACACACCGGAATGGTCTCCCGTAAAGGCGCGATAGGCTACCTTGCACAAGACTCGCGCATTGGCGAACCCACCCAAACTGCACGTGACCGGATTTTGTCAGTTCGGGGGATAGAACGAACCTTGCGCTCGATACGGCGCGCCGAACACGATATGGCAACCTTAACCGGCGCTAAACAGGTTAAGGCCATGGAGAAATACGTCCGGTTGGATGCGCAATTTACAAACGCTGGTGGGTGGGCGGCAAATTCGGAAGCATCCCAAATCGCAGCTGCACTCGGAATTTCAGACGAGACGCTTGCTCAAGAACTTCAAACTCTTTCAGGCGGGCAACGCCGACGCGTTGAACTGGCCCGAGTACTCTTTTCTGGTGCGCAAACACTGTTGCTTGACGAACCTACGAACCACCTTGATTCAGATTCGATCGTGTGGTTACGCGACTGGCTGCGCGCTTACTCTGGCGGATTCGTCGTCATCTCTCACTCAGTTGACCTTTTGCGTGAAACCGTGAACCACATCTGGTATTTGGACGCGAACCGGGCAGTTATCGACGTGTATTCGATGGGATGGGACGCGTACCTTAAACAACGCAAAGTTGATGAGGAACGGCGTCGTCGTGAAAGACAAAACGCGCAAAAGAAAGCTGCTGCGCTTATTGAACAGGCCAATAAAATGCGGGCCAAAGCGACCAAAGCTGTGGCAGCGCAAAGTATGCTTAAACGCGCCGAAAGACTTATTGAAAACTTAGAAGAAGAACGGGTCGCGGATAAGGTCGCGCACCTGCGATTCCCAGATCCTATGCCCTGTGGAAAAACACCGTTAATGGCCGAAGGATTGTCGAAGTCGTACGGTTCTCTCGAAGTGTTCACCGGTGTTGATCTGGCCATTGATCGCGGATCGCGAGTAGTTGTCCTCGGTTATAATGGCGCAGGTAAAACGACGCTCTTGCGGTTGCTATCCGGGATCGAACAGCCTGATACCGGTGAAGTTATTGCCGGACACGGTCTGAAACTGGGCTATTACGCTCAGGAACACGAATCGATTAACACAGCGAAAACCGTGTACGAAAACTTGCGGTATGTCGCGCCAAACTTTGACGACACACAGGTGCGTTCGGTGCTCGGTTCGTTCCTGTTTTCGGGGGACGACGCCGATAAACCAGCAGGCGTACTATCGGGCGGGGAAAAGACACGTTTAGCGCTGGCCATGTTGGTGGTTTCTGGAGCAAACGTGTTATTGCTTGACGAACCGACGAACAACTTGGATCCGGCCTCGCGCGAAGAAATTCTCAAAGCTCTGCGGAGCTATGAAGGCGCCGTGGTGCTCGTAACGCATGATGAAGGCGCCGTTCAAGCTCTTGATCCGGAGCGGGTGTTATTGCTCCCAGATGGGGATGAAGACCTGTGGTCCGAGGACTATTTGGAACTTATTACGCTCGTATAAGTGATAAGGCGCATTTCGTAATCTGTAATTAGCGGACCGTTACACAAAAAGGTGAGGGAGAAACGTGGTGTTTCTCCCTCACCGATTCCATTAATGACTAGAAGATTAAGCGCAGAACGTTAATCGCGGGCAATGTGAACGCCCTTTGGAACTACGGTGATACCGCCTTCCGAAATCCAGCATCCACGTGCACGGTCATGTTCAGCATCGATACCAAGCTGAGCGCCTTCTTCAATCTGAACGTACTTGTCAACAATCGAGTTGACAACCGTGGCATTACGACCGACGTTGACTCCGTCGAAAAGTACCGAGTTGCGCACTGAAGACCACGAGTTAATCCGAACGTGTGGGGAAAGCACCGAACCCATGACCTCACCACCGGAAATAATAACTCCGGGGGAGATAATCGAATCGAGTGCATGGCCCAAACGCTCATGGTGGCCGTAAACGAACTTGGCAGGCGGCAGACCTGTGTAACCAGTGTGTAGCGGCCAGCGGTCGTTGTACAGGTTGAAGATCGGGTTAACCGAAATCAGATCGGTATTAGCCTCATGGAACATGTCGATCGTACCGACGTCACGCCAGTAGTTAGCGTCCTGTTCAGTCGAACCGGGCACTTCGTTAAAGGTGAAGTCGTAGACGCCACATTCGCCGCGCTCAACGAACATAGGAACGATATCGCCACCGAAATCATGCTTCGAATCCGGGTTGGCAGCATCCGCGTTCAGTGCTTCTACCAGTGCATCAGCGGTAAATACGTAGTTACCCATCGAAGCGAGAATCTCATTTGGAGAATCCGGCAGACCATCGACCTGGTCTGGCTTTTCAAGGAACTGGCGAACCTTCGTCGGATCGTTTGGATCTGAATCAATAACGCCGAAGGACTTCGACATTTCGATTGGCTGACGAATACCGGCAACAGTCATACCGTAACCGGTCTCAATATGCTGATCAACCATCTGGGAGAAGTCCATCCGGTAAATATTATCCGCACCGGTGATGACCACGATATCGGGGCGTTCGTCGTCGAGAATATTCAGCGACTGGTATACAGCGTCGGCAGAACCAGCGAACCAGTCCTTGGACACACGTTGCTGCGCAGGAACTGGAGCGACATAGTTACCCAGCAGGGTAGACATGCGCCAAGTTTGCGAAATATGGCGGTCCAAAGAGTGGGACTTGTACTGCGTCAAAACGACGACGCGAAGATATCCGGAGTTCACAATATTCGATAGCGAAAAGTCGATGAGACGATAGATGCCACCGAATGGAACTGCAGGCTTAGCGCGATCCTGTGTTAGCGGCATGAGGCGCTTGCCTTCGCCACCGGCGAGCACGATCGCAAGGACTTTGGGCTTATTTCGTTTATTTAGTTTCATACCATAACCATAGCTTGGACAATCGAACTAGGCGAGCCTTTTTGTAAAACCAGTCACGTTTTCGAGATAAGGTTAGATCAGCGCTAGTGCGTTACTTCAATCGCGATCGAAAGGGCAATAATGCGAGTCGATTTACTTACCCGTGAATACCCACCTCATATCTACGGTGGAGCAGGGATACACGTTACTGAGTTAGCTAAAGTATTGGTCAAGCATGCAGACGTTCATGTGCATGCATTTGATGGAGACCGTACCGGAGTAGATCTTCAAGGTGCTGGTCCCGAAAATGGTATTACCGTCAACGGCTATGACTACGTTTCTGAGCTCGAAGGGGCAAACTCGACGTTGCGTACCCTCGGTGTTGACCTGCAAATGGCCGCCAAGCTCGAAGGTGCAGACATTATCCATTCGCATACGTGGTATGCGAATATGGCAGGTCATATCGGTGCGCTCCTGAACGAAGTTCCACATGTTATTTCGGCACATTCGCTTGAGCCGCTTCGTCCGTGGAAGCGTGAGCAGCTAGCTGGCGGATACAACGTTTCTTCGTGGGTTGAAAAGACGGCGTACGAAGCGGCCTCCGGTATTGTGGCCGTTTCCCACGGTATGCGCGCTGACATTCTCAAGGCATATCCGAATGTTGACCCGGATAAGGTTCACGTTATTCACAACGGTATTGACCTTGCTAAGTGGAAGGCACCGCAAACGGATGCCGAATGGGATGAGGCACGTCAATACTTCGAGTCGTACGGAATCGACCCGGATAAGCCGACAATTATGTTCGTTGGTCGTATTACGCGCCAGAAGGGTGTTCCAGGATTGCTCCGTGCTCTCGAATACGTGCCAGGTGACGTTCAGGTTATCTTGGCTGCGGGTGCTCCGGACACTCCAGAAATTGCTGCAGAGACCCGTGACCTCGTCGCTGGTCTGCAGGCTAAGCGTGATGGCGTGATCTGGATTGAAGAGTTCTTGCCGACGCCGAAGATTGTACAGTTGCTGGCCTGCTCGACCACCTTTGTTACCCCGTCGGTTTACGAACCACTCGGTATTGTGAACCTTGAGGCTATGGCCGTAGGTTTGCCGGTTGTTGGCACCCGGACAGGCGGTATCCCAGACTGCATCGACCACAACGTCACCGGAACTCTTGTTCCGATTGAGCAGCTTGACGACGGGACGGGCACCCCAGTTGATCCGGATACTTTCGAAAAGGATCTGGGTACGGCGTTGGCTGAAATGGTTTCTGATCCGAAGCGTGCGAAGGAGATGGGTCTTGCTGGCCGTAAGCGGGCAGAAGACTACTTCGCCTGGGAGGCTATCGCGGTAAAGACGATGGCGTTCTACAAGCATATTCTTGGACAGTAATCCGAGATAATCGATAGATTCAGTGTTCGCCGTGCAGTGTTAACCGCGCGGCGAACACTGTTTTGAATTAGGCTTGATCCCATGGGCGATGTTCTAAATCTTGAAAATGTGACCGTGCGGCGCGGTGGCCGCAATATTCTCGAAGACGTTAATTGGGGCGTTAATGAGGGCGAACGTTGGGTTATCCTCGGCCCAAACGGGGCTGGAAAGACGACGCTGATCCAATTGATTTCCGGACGTTTGCACCCGACCTCGGGAACGGTTGAAGTGATTGGTGAACAGATCGGTCATGTCGATTTGTCTGAGCTACGCCCGCTAGTCGGATTAGCATCCTCAGCGTTAGATGCGAGGTTGCCGGATAATGAACGTGTGCTTGACGTTGTGCGTACCGCTTCGTATGGAATTACGGGTACGTGGCGTGAAGAATACGAAGAAGAAGACGACGCACGGGCGGCTGGTCTGTTAACGACGTTCGGTGTCGGTGAACTGACCGAACGTAAGTACGGATCGCTATCCTCTGGGGAACGGAAACGTGTTGGTATTGCCCGAGCGTTAATGCCTGATCCGGAAGTGCTGGTTTTGGATGAGCCAGCTTCGGGTCTCGACTTTGGCGGACGCGAACAGTTGTTGGGAACACTCAGTGAGTTTGCTGCCGGCCCGTATGCACCGGTGATGGTGCTGGTTACACATCACGTAGAAGAAATTCCAACCGGGTTTACTCACGCGTTGCTACTCAAAGATGGCAAGATTTTTGCTGGTGGAGAGCTCGCTAAAGTTATTACAGCAGCAAACCTCTCCGCAGTGTTTGAGGTGAATGCTGAGCTGAAGGTTGTTAATGGGCGCTATTCAGCTACGGCGCATTAATCGGTGCCTTAGAGCGCTCTACAAATGTAGTGGCGGCGTCTGAGTTATTCTGCTGACGTCGTCGTCAACTCTCGTTTGTTCTCTCGTAACCGAAAGTTTTCCGAGAGTCTATATAAACGCTTGTATTAGGGGATCATTCCCCTCTTAGCGGACCGTTTAAATAGCGGTTTGGTAAGTATAAGACGATAAAATGATGACAGAAGCTTTTAGGCACGCGACTCATTTGGAAGGGAGAGCGTAGTGGAGTGGGGAATCTGGGCAATCATCACGGTCGTCCTCGCTATTTTGGAAGTCGTTACGGTTGACTTCACTTTTATTATGATCGCCGGCGGTGCCTTGGCAGCAACTGGCGTGTCAGCGCTCGGCGGCGGAATGATCTGGCAAATTATCACGTTTGCGATTGTAACGATCCTGTTGTTGTTCTTCATACGTCCTCTTGTACGTCGACATCTGCATGATTCGTCCACCGGAGAATCAAACGTGTATGCCATGGCTGGCCGGGAGGCCATTACATTAACTGCTGTTGATCGCAACTCTGGGCGGGTAAAAGTCGGTGGCGAGGTGTGGAGTGCCAAGACTTTTGGGGCAACTATCCCGGCAGATGAAAAAGTAATTATCCAAGCTGTTGAAGGGGCGCAGGTTGTTATCGTGCCCAAACCAGCACATAACCAATATCAAACTTATAACCAGTACTAGAAAGGATACCCATGGGTTTCGGATCTTCCGTATTAGTAGCCGTTCTGGTAATCCTCGCGATCTTCGTGATCGTGGCGATCTTCCGGTCGGTCCTACAAGTTCACCAGGGATTTACGGTTATCGTTGAGCGTCTTGGTAAATACCATAAGACGCTCAAGCCAGGTCTTCATTTCCTTGTTCCGTTCATTGATTCGGTACGTCAACGTATTGATATGCGCGAACAGGTTGTACCGTTCCCGCCACAGCCGGTTATTACCTCCGATAATATCGTGGTCAATATTGACACGGTTATCTACTATCAGGTGACCATGCCAGAAGCTGCCACCTACGAAATCGCGAATCCGATGTCCGCTATCGAACAGCTCGCGGTGACCACACTGCGTAACATTATTGGTTCGATGGATATGGAGCAGGCGCTGACCGGACGTGACCAGATTAATGGACAGCTTCGTGGAGTTTTGGACGAAGCCACTGGCCGTTGGGGTATCCGCGTATCGCGTGTTGAGCTGAAGGCAATTGATCCACCGGCAACGGTTCAGTCTGCGATGGAACAGCAGATGAAGGCCGAGCGTGATCGTCGTGCAGCAATTTTGACTGCAGAAGGTATTAAGCAGTCCGCTATTCTCACCGCAGAAGGTGAAAAGCAATCCGCTATTTTGCGCGCAGAAGGCCAGGCACAGTCGACGATTCTGCAAGCGCAAGGTGAATCTCGGGCAATTCTGCAGGTCTTTGACGCTATCCACCGCGGTAATGCCGATCCGAAGTTGCTCTCTTACGAGTACTTGAAGATGCTTCCGCAAATTGCAGATTCGGCTTCGTCGAAGCTGTGGATCGTACCTACCGAAATGACTGCCGCTCTCGAGTCCATTACCAAGGGCTTCGCAGGCAAAACTGATGATTCTGAGCCTGTTTCGGTTGATTATTCGGGTATGGAAGAAGACGGTATTGCAGCATCGCTTGCTCATACCAGCTTGCAAGACGTTGACGAAGCACTTGCTGATGCTAAGGGCGAAGCTACCCGTGCAACTGAAGTTGCCGAAGGTTCGGGTACGCGCTCCGGTAAGCCTTTCGATCGCAAGGCAGAGCTCGGACAGGCTCCGAGCGTAGCCAAGCATGTCAATCTAGACTACGAGGTTCCACAGCCAGAAATTGATCAGGCACCACCGCAGCCCTAACAGCTGTAAACTAATGCACCACTTAGCCGCAAACCGGTGATAATGGTGAATGAAATGGGGCGGATGCGTGGGCATCCGCCCCATTCGCGTTAGAATCTTTGTCGTGATTATAGAACTGGACGATTTATCAGATACACGACTGCGGGATTATGTGGCGCTTACAGATGTGTCTTTGCGAAAAAGTCTTGAAGCTGAACGCGGCTTGTATATGGCCGAGGGAGATAAAGTCATTCGCCGAGCTATTCGTGTAGGGCATCAGCCGCGTTCCTTCCTGATGGCACAGCGTTGGCTGGATCCGCTACGTCCGGCGATTGAACAAGCAACTGGTAGCGCTGATGGTGGGAACACCCCAGTTTTTATCGCTTCAGAACAGCTTATTGAGCAACTCACCGGTTTTCACGTACACCGGGGCGCTTTAGCGGCCATGCACCGCCCTCCAGAACGCGACTTGGCAGAGATTATTGGTCCCGATTCATCTGCTCGGCGCATTGTTGTCCTCGAAAATTTAGTAAATCATACGAATACGGGTGCGGTTTTCCGCTCTGTTGCTGCTATGGGGTTTGACGGGGTGCTCCTTACCGACTCGGCGACCGACCCGCTATATCGGCGAGCGGTGCGGGTATCAATGGGATCAGTTTTTAAGTTGCCATGGACCCGGATTCATGGTTGGCCTCGAGCTCTTTCCACGCTCAAAGAACACGGGTGGATCACGGTAGCCTTAGCATTGCGCGAAGATGCGCTGAGCCTTGACGAGTTTGCTCAACTTGATATGGTGCGTGCAGATGATTCTCGGATTGCCCTAATCCTTGGAACTGAGGGGGACGGGCTGAGTCCGGCAACGATTAAGCATGCTGACTATACGGTGATGATCCCGATGGCCGCGGGTATCGATTCGCTTAATGTGGCAGCAGCCGGGGCGGTGGCTGCATGGGAACTACGCGTGCGGTCGCGCTAACCTGCGCTAGCGCCCGGGCGGTGTTGCTCAGCGTTCAATATCCCTTAACGCTCGCTTAGTACTCCTTAACGCTTAGTACGTTCAGCTGTAAGCCGTTCAACGCGTTCATATTCTGCCAAAGCTTCGTCGAGTAAATCATGAACCGAGCAGTCAAGAACCTTCGAGAGCTTGATTAGCGTGCTTAAACGGGGATTAGAAGGATAGTTTGATTTCCTATCCGAACGGGCGTGTTCCATTAGCTGGTAGTGATTGCGATCCATCTCAGCTTCTAGTGCAACCTGCTCTTGAGTTTTCCCCAGTTCGTGGCGGCGTCTGATAATAGTTTTTGCTAGAGTCGACGCCAAAACTCTTTCTGCCTCAGATATTTCCCTCACGAATCGAGGATCAGGGTTTACCCGGTATAAGTCAGGTGGGTAAACCCGGCATCAGGCAGGTAAACCCGGTTTCAGGTGAGTTTACGTATTGCTCGGGCGGATTGGAGGCTGTTGAGTAAGGGGCCATCCGATGTTTTTCTGCGAGGCAAGGCAGTTAGGGCAGTTGAAAGGCGTTTAGCGTGATTGAAATTAGGGAATATCGAACTATCCGCAGATAGTCTTCAGATAGTTCGATATTCCCTAATTTGGGAAGTTGATTTGGCGTTATTGTTCAAAATGGTTCAGCAAAAATGAAGATTTGGGAACCGGAAGGCTCAAAACATGAAACGTCTAAACGTGTGCGGCCTTAAGAACAGGAATGCTTAGGAAATAGGTGCAGAATCGGTAAAGCCAAGTTGCCGCCACGCCTCATAAAGTGCAATCGAAGCTGAATTAGCAAGGTTGAGAGAACGGCGTCCAGAAAGCATAGGGATTCGCAGGTGTTTGGTAATACGCGGATCAGCTAATACGTCTTCCGGTAAACCGGTAGTTTCGGTGCCGAAAAGAAGCACGTCGTCTGTGCGATACTCTTCGTCCGCGTAGGAGTTCGTGGTGTGTCCGGTAAAAGCAAAAATGCGTCGATCCGGACCAAAATAATCCTTCGCCGCCTGCCAGTTAGGGTGGATAACCAGATCTGCAAGATCGTGATAATCCAAACCGGCACGGCGCAAGTGAGCATCTGCAAAATTAAAAGCAAGCGGCTCAATAAGATGCAATCGGGCACCGGTACATGCTGCTAAACGAATAGCATTTCCCGTATTGCCGGGAATTTTTGGCTCGTGAAAAACGAAATCTAACACGCAAGTAGCCTAGCGTATGACAACGGCAGGCCGGTAACCAGCCTCAGTTTTGATGTGTGACAGTCAGCGTGGCACGTGCCAAAGTATGTCCAAGCGAGCTGAAAGCAACCACGGCCGGAGTGACCTCTTGCGGATCGAGGTCCAGCGTTTCCACATCAAGAGCATGCACTGCAAAAATATAGCGGTGCGGGCGATCTCCGGCAGGGGGAGCGGCCCCGTAATAGGCGTAGGTGGATGCATCGTTTTTAACGTGTGCGGCCGCACCATCAAGGAAAAGATCAGATTGGCCGGCTCCAGCAGGTAGTGAGGTTACTGAAGCATCAATATCGACGATGGTCCAATGCCAAAAACCGGAAGGGGTAGGGGCATCAGGGTCGAAACAGGTAACGATAAAACTTTTGGTTTCTGCGGGGAAGCTGGACCAATGCAATTCTGGCGAAGAGTTGTCTCCATCAGCCAGCTGCGCATACGGCATGGGCTGACCATCAACCAACGTAGGACTTGTCAGCGTAAAAGATGGTACCTGGGGGAGCATCTCATAGGGCTCTGGGGCAAGTGGACGTTCTAGGTTCATAAAGCCAGCTTATCGAAGGTAAGAACGCTTTGGGCTAAAAACATGGCTGGTTTCTGTCCGCGCCTCACGATACGATAATCGAACAGGTGTTCGATAGGGGGTGTTGTGGATAACCGATTAGCTATTGCGCGGCAAACGCTTGTAGAAGCGGAACAACGTGCCGGCCTGCGTCTAGTTCGGGCGCAGGTTTCTGCTGCGAAAAATCTTGATGCTGGAGCGGTGTTTCACGGCGAAGTCACCGACGATAACTATTCGGTTCCGCCTGCACTCACGCCGATTTTCCCACATGGAATTCCACGTGCGCTTCCGCTTATTATGCATGGCTCGGTAGTAGCGGCAATTTTGCTTGCCGGTATTGCCGTACAACAGGGAGCCTGGGTGGCCATTATTGGGGTGCGCAATATTGGCTGGTCAGTTTTACAAGCCAGTGGTATTTCTGCGGAACGTTGCGTGTACATTCCGGAGGCCAGCAGGCAGGCCGCTCAGGTTATTGCGGCTGCAATAGAAGGCTTTGACGTGGTTATTGTCGGCGAGGTAGAGCTTGACCGGCGTGCACAACGAGTTATTGAACGGCGAGTGCGAAATCGTAATACGGTATTTATTTTCAACGGCCGATGGTTTGGGCCGGGCGAACATCTGGAATGTGCCCTTCATTCAGTATCTGGCATTAGCCAAGGTGGCGGGCATATTCGGCAGATTAACTATGCGTTACATACCCGTGCGGGGGAGGCGATAGTACAACTCGGGCAAGACGGGTGGAAAACAGATACTGCTCATTTAGTAGACCCGGTTATGTACGCGGATGCTTCAGAAGAAAACCGGCAGGTAGCGCACAGTCCGGAATTACGTACAGTTTTGGGGCATGAGCGATGATAAGGGGAGCATTATGGATACCTGACTGGCCAGTGGTAGCTGCGTGTTATCGCACAAGTTACGATCCAAGCCTACCTTTGGTAGTAGTAGACGCCAGAAGCGTTATTGCAGCGAACGGGGTAGCACGAGAAGCCGGAATTCGGCAAGGAATGCGCTTAAGCCATTTACGCGGCAATTTTCCGGAGGCAGAAGTGCTCGCCCGGGATGAAATTAATGAAGTGGCTACTTTTGAAGAAGTGACTCAGGTAGTAGCTACACATATTGCACATTTTGCGGTGGCACGTCCGGGGCTGATTACTTTCCCCGCACGTGGTCCTATTAAGGCTTACGGGTCGGCAGCTGAACTAGCACAACAGGTTATTGCTGATATCGCACTAGAAGTGGGAGTAGAAGCTCATATGGGGTTTGCCCCGGGGACGTTAGGAGCAATTTTGGCTGCTCGCAGCGATATGGAAGTTAGCGAGCTTATTCCCTTTCTCGACGGGCAACCCGTAGCAGCTTTGTTACACGCAGTATTCACCCCTGCTGTGCGCCAGCAAATGAACAGATTTCTAGACACTGCGCATACTCTGGGTTTGCACTATATCGGCGATATTCGCCGTTTGGACCGCGACCTTTTTCTTGCACGTTTTGGCCAGATCGGCTATCAGATATACGCCATGATTAGTGGCACTGAAAAGCTGACACCGCATAGCTCAATCGACGAAAATATTGTGGTCTCTTCGCAATTAGATCATCCAGTCCAGAACGCTGACCAAGCCGCATTCTTAGCGCGCGATCTTGCGGAGCACTTGGCAGAACAACTTACGCATGCAGGAGTTTATGCACAAGAAATCACTATTGATATCCGTATGAGTGATGGAAGCGGGCGGTGCCAAACGTGGAGTGTCCACGAGGCAAGCGTGCGGGATATGGCTGATCGTATTCGCTGGCAAATAGCCGCCTGGCTCCGAGAAAAAACGGATACCACTGAAAAAACGGATACCACTGAAAAAGAAGATACCGTTTTAACAGCAATAACTTTAAGCGCCAGCGAGCTAGTCAGCGCCCAGAGCGCGCAAGGCTTGTTATGGGGTGGGCGCCAACAACATCAGGCTTCCGCTACTCGTGCCATCAGCCGAATACAAACGTTACTAGGGGACGACGCCGTTCTAGTCCCGCATCATAAAGGAGGAAACGAGCCGACACAGGCCTACCAGACAATCGCATGGGCACAAGCCGCTGATGAAAATATGCCAAAAGCAGGGCCTTGGCCAGGATCTGTCCCTCAGCCGTGGCCAGTTATTGTGCATGAAGAACCGTTAACAGGCGCATTAACAGACCGTTTTGGTCATGAATGTTTAGTGAGTATGTGGGGAACATTCTACTGTCCATATTCATGTGCTGATCCGCGACCTGCATGGGTAGAGGTCAACCATAAAAAACAAGCAATTGCAGATTATGCCGGCCCATGGATGCAAGCTATGGGGTGGTGGAATCCGCACACAAGCCAGCGGCAAGCGTGGTGCCAAATAATCACTACCGACGGGAAAGCGATGCTGATGGTCCGTAAAGCCGGAGCTTGGTGGATAAGCGGGGAATACGCATGAGCTACGCTGAGCTTCACGTCCATTCGGCTTACTCTTTCCTAGATGGTGTTTCCCTACCGGAAGAATTGGTCCGCCGCGCAGTCGAACTGGAATTGGACGCCCTAGCCCTTACAGACCATGATGGGCTCCCCGGCGTCGTACAATTTGCGCAAGCTGCTCGAAAATATGGCATGCCCACCGTGATAGGTAGCGAAATATCAATGCAATATGTTGCGCCGGAGTGCCAAATCCAGTTGGGTACGAAAGAAAACACGGCGCCCGCTAAGCGTGCGGGTCAACGTGATCCGGATGCGGCCCATCTGCTAGTACTTGCTAGGCAGGCCAACGGATATCGCAACCTATCACGGGCACTTGCTCAGGGCATGTTGGCAACAGGGAGTAAAGGGCAAGCTAGCTATACCTTGGAGTCCCTTGCACAAGCCGCACAGGGCCAGTGGCAGATTTTGACTGGATGCAGAAAAGGCCATGTGCGGCGTGCTTTAGAAAGAAATCCGGGGGTGTGGGCTCCTGATGCGGCGGCACGGGAATTAGATCGACTGGTTGCCTTATTTGGGCGTGAAAATGTGGCAGTAGAGCTTATTTCCAATGGGCAACCCCATGATGTGGAACGCAACCGGCTTCTTGCCGAATTGGGTGCGCGGGCCAATGTGAGCGTGGTGGCTACGGGTAATGTCCATATGGCACGGATAACCGATGCGCCGTTAGCTGACGTGGTAGCAGCTACGCGGGCGCAGCAAACCTTAGAGCAGATGCGCCCATGGTTGCCGCCGTGGCCCTCCTATTTACGTTCGGAACAGCAGATGCGGCAAATTCATGCGGAGCACTTGTCGGCAGTGTCTGCATCGGCGCAAATCGGCCACGAATGTGCCTTCGATGTGGCTTTGGTTAGCCCAAATTTACCGCCTTTTCCGGTTCCTCCTGGGCATACTGAAGCGAGCTGGTTGGCTACAATCACCGAGAAACACGCAGCTCAGCGTTATGGACCGCGTGGTTCAAATAATATGCAAGGAACAAAGAACGCTCGAGCATGGGAGCTGATTGATTACGAGCTGAAAATCATTAATGAGCTGGGATTTCCCGGATACTTTTTGATCGTGCACAATATTGTGGAGTTTTGTCAGCAACACAATATTTGGTGTCAAGGGCGTGGTTCAGCTGCGAACTCGGCGGTATGTTTTGCACTTGGAATTACCGCGGTCGACGCCGTTGAACACAAGATGCTTTTTGAACGTTTCTTATCTCCTGGACGTAGCGGACCTCCTGATATCGATCTGGATATTGAAGCTGGGAGGCGCGAAGAAGTAATCCAATATGTTTATCAACGCTACGGGCGTACCCATGCCGCTCAGGTAGCTAACGTGATTACTTACCGCAAGAAATCTGCGATTCGTGATGCGGGACGTGCACTGGATTATGACCCGGGTTTGATTACTCGGTGGACGAAAATGGTCGGGGAAAACGATGCAGAGATCCCGCTAGAAGTGCGTCAGATCGCGACTAGATTACGCGGATTGCCGCGTTATTTGGGTATTCATTCCGGTGGAATGGTTTTATGCGACCGGCCGATGATAGAAGTCTGTCCGGTCGGGTGGGCTACTAAACCGGGCCGAACTGTTCTGCAATGGGATAAGGATGATTGTGCCGACGCCGGGCTGGTGAAATTTGATCTTCTTGGGTTGGGAATGCTTACCGCACTTCGATTAGCTTTTACTGAGATTGCTGAGCGGGGGATTCGTGGCAGTGATGGGCATATATTGGATTTACACAATATCGCCCAAGATGACGAACGCGTTTATGACCTGTTGTGTGCAGCTGACACAGTGGGAGTTTTCCAAGTTGAATCCCGGGCCCAGATGGCCACTTTGCCACGTCTGCGTCCACGCACTTTTTACGACATTGTGATTGAAGTAGCCCTTATTCGTCCCGGGCCGATACAAGGAGATTCGGTCAATCCATACCTAGCACGGCGACGCGGACGTGAAAAGGTGAGTTATCCACATCCATTATTAGAAAATGCTTTAAAAAAGACTTTAGGAGTCCCACTTTTTCAAGAACAGCTGATGCAGATTGCTATTGACGCCGCTGGGTTCACTCCAGCGCAAGCCGATCGTCTCCGCAAAGCTATGGGAGCTAAGCGCAGTCATGAGCGTATGACGGAGATACGGGACGAGCTCATGGCCGGAATGTCTGCAAAAGGTATTGATGAAAATACTAGCGGCGAGATCTACACCAAACTTGAGGCTTTTGCGGAATTTGGTTTTCCCGAATCACATGCTTTTTCTTTCGCTTATTTGGTGTATGCCAGTGCTTGGCTGAAAGTACATTATCCGGAAAATTTTTATGCCGGGATTATTGCGGCTCAGCCTATGGGTTTTTACTCGGTTAATACCCTTATTTCGGATGCGCGAGCGCATGGAGTGCTTATTTTGCCGATTGATGTGTGCTATTCAGATGAAAAAATAAAAGTAGAAGTGACCGCTCCTCGTGTGATCACGAATAAGCATCCGTTAGTTGATGTGGATCCAGAGCGGGGTTTGCGGTTGGGATTATCTGCGGTAAAAGGGCTGAAAAACACGGTAATCCGCAAGATTCTCGCAGCCCGAGAGCAAGCACATTTTAAATCAGTGCGTGACCTTGCGCAGCGTGCCGAATTAACAACCGCTAGTTTAGAAAAGCTCGCGAGCGCGGGAGCTTTACGTTCTTTGGGAGTAAGCCGTAGGGAAGGACTATGGGCAGCTAACGCGTTAGGACATACGGGTAGAAAAGTCGGGCAGTGGTTTCAACCGGTGTTACCCGGCACGGAGATTGGAGCGCATGCTCCGTGTCTTCCGGGGATGAGCCGGGAAGAAGAGACGCTCGCTGATTTTACGGCAACTGGATTTTCAGCTTTAGCCCACCCGCTTGAGCTTATTCGCCGGAGTTTAGAAGAAGAAGGGGTGTACCAAATTAGCCAAGCAATAACTGCTGAGATTGGAAAAAGAATCGAGATCGCAGGGATTGTGACTCATCGACAGCGCCCGGCAACAGCGGTTGGAATAACGTTTCTATCATTGGAAGATGAAACAGGGCTGTTAAATATTGTGTGTTCGGCAGGGCTATGGCAACGTTATCGCACAGTTTTACGCACAAGTTCAGCATTAATTATTCGCGGAGTAGTACAGCGAGCCGATGGAGCAGTAAATTTTGTTGCCGACGCTGCACGGGTTTTACCGCTTCCGGTGCGAAGCTCTTCTCGAGATTTTCGTTAGCTGTCGTTCATATCGGGGACTTCTTTCCCTAATATGGAGTCTTGTATCGAGAACGAGGCCGAAGTAGCGAGTAGGATAAGAACAGTTAATGAAAGGCGGAATATGCGTCGCTTACGAACACTTATCAAGATCGCAACTGTTATAGGGCCAGCGGCTGTGAAAGTGCTAGAACTGTATGGCCCACAAATTCGTCGCCTTATTAAAGAAAACCCAGAGTTTTTCGAGACATTTAAGCAACGTTTACGGTCCCTTGCCGGAGCGAAAAAAGACAAGAGTGGACCTGCCGGATTAGCGCGCAGGGTTGAAACTCTGCGTGAACAAACCGTCTACCTGTACGGCACCGCCAATAATGTGGCAGCAGCAGAACAAGCTACGAAATGGCGTACTGAACTCGATCAGATGGAAAAAGTGCTTCCGGTGGTCGACACGATGGAACGAAGAGAACGCCGGGCCCATATTCGCCGGTTAGAATCGCAACTGGATGCGCTTGCAGCGGCTATTGTCCAAGCAGTTCTGGTTGATGATATTGAAGACGCCGATATCGTTCAAGATGAGGAGTAATAAAGGTGAGCACTGATAATCCACAAGCCCAACCGGCACAAAACGAAATGGCTCCGGCACCCCAAGACGTTGCTCCCCAGCAGTCAGAGCCCAAACAGCAACAGGACGTGCCCCCACCAGCTCCGGCCCCTGCTCAAGGTACGCCGCCTCAGCAACAAGGTACGCCGCCTCAACAATATGCGCCGATGCCTGCGCAAGCTCAGCCCGCAACGGCGTCGTATGCACAGCAAACGGCACCGGTACCGCCCAATCAATCAGGTATGACGCCGCTTGGGCAACAATATCCGCCGGCCCAGCACCCTCGTTCGGGATCTGTACCGCAGCAGATGCCACCGGCTCACCATATGCCGCCGAACCAAGGTATGGCACCACCACAACAGATGCTGCCTAGCCAGAACATGCCACCGGCACAGCACATGGCACCTAATCGGAACATGCCACCGGCACAACAGATGCCACCTGCTCAGCGTCCGCCACAAGCCCCAATGGGTTACGGACGTCCGCCGTACGGAGCATATGTGCCTCCTGTTTTGGCAGCTCCACTGTCAAGTGCCGGCGGGATTATTACGATTGTCGGGTTGTTGCTGGCAGTAGTATCGACATTTTTGCCTTTCGTCGATTCAAATAATCAGGTTGTCGTCATGGCAACGAATGAACCGATTGATGGGTCGATGCTCAATTCGGCAGTAATCGATAATCGACTGATGATTTATGCGCTTATTGCCGTAGCACTGGTTGCGATGGTTGCAGTTACGTTCTTCACATGGGTGCGTAAGGCTCATAACCGATCAACGGCAATGGCCTTTTCTTTCGCAGTTATTATCGCGGCAGTATTCGTGTTAGCTGTTGCGATTATGTACCTCGTCGATCCTTATCTGGCCACCGCTTACGAGGTGGGTGCAGAAAGAGGAATCGCTCAGTGGACTATGCTTCTGGCAGGAATTGTCACCGTCGCCGGTGGAGCTACTTATTTAGCGACAACGCAGAAAAAGCTCGGCCATATTTCGCCAGTCCAGGGGTGACTAACTATCAGTTAGACCAAGCACCCTGGCAATATTTGGGTCAAAAAAGTTAGGGCCCTTGAGCACTTTGCCGTCTTCTCGGTAGATCGGCTCACCGTTAGCGTCCAACTTTGACATATTCGATGCCTGAATTTCAGCAAGTACAGCACCCATAGGGATGCCCATTTCAAGAGCCATCCCGTAAATAACATAGGTTAAATCTCCAAGGGCATCAGCAACTTCCACGGTGTCGCGCGTATGGTCGTCACTTGCCACTGCTTGTTGGTAGGCAGTCTCGATTAAGGTGCGTGCTGGAGCTCCGTACACCGCGCCTACCAGCTCAGCAAACTCTTCAGCAATCAGTCCCATCCGCATGTGGACACGTTCGCGGTCCACCGACGGAGTATCAACTACTGGTAGGCCATAGGTGTCGTGGAACTGTCGCACAAGCAGTTCCGGCTGGTTCGAATCAGGCAATTCAGGAGAAGTATTCATGAGTGCTATCGTACCGACCTGAGTCCCGGAAGGGCAGTCGGCGTTCTTATTATGTGTTTTCAACACAAGTTAATCGGATTGGCAAACATCACATTAGCCACACAGTTGACTGATTGGCGTCACTCCCGCCTGAGTGGTACATTCATATCTGTTGCTTAAAGCTTCACCATCACCTGCGCGGGTGGCGGAATAGGCAGACGCGCTAGCTTGAGGTGCTAGTCCACGTATAGTGGGTGGGGGTTCAAGTCCCCCTCCGCGCACCAAACGCCCTGACGAAGATTCTTCGGACAGGGCGTTTTCACGTTTTGAGCAACTTCTGGCAACTTGATAGGCGTCACACTTTTAGCCGTTAGGATCGAATTGTAAGTAATTCACATTACAAATCAAAGGAGATTTTGTATGGCTGAAAACCGTCCGTGGATGGATACTTCTAAGGAACCTGCGGAGCGTGCACGGCTCCTCGTTGATGCGATGACGTTGGAGCAGAAGATCCAGCAGTTGCATGGCTCGATGAAAACTGTAGATATTTACTCTGCTTTTGCTAACGCCGATCCGGATGCCGATCTTGAGCAGCTCGCTGCACAAATTCAGGTAGAGCGGCATGTTAAGGGTATTGATGAGCTTGGTATTCCGCGTTTCCGTATTACTAATGGTCCGGTAGGTGTGGG
>JAAYWS010000114.1 GCA_012516575.1 Actinomycetaceae bacterium | reverse complement strand
TGGCCGACTCGTTCTTGAGTACGCACAGCACCGCGGTTGGCGGCAAAACGTGCAAGTATTGCCAATACCCATCCGGCGCCTACCCCACCAATCAACATAATCAAAGGTAATGAGAAAATCCCGTAATAGGCAGGCTCCGGCAGCTTAAGGGTAAGCGGATCCGCTAATGCTAAAGCCGCAATCCAGCCTGCGCCGACCAGCGCAACACCGAAGAATACCCATTGTAAGAAACCGACAAGCCGCCACCAGAAAGGCACCCGATCGGCTTCCACTGGCGTGCGGGTAATAACAACATCAAGATTTTTTACGACGTCGTCAGCGTGGCGCGCGGTTTCTTGGCGAACCTCACGAGCCCATGCCCGTGGCATATGTGCGGTGCTTTCCTCCGCATAATTCCGTACCGCCACCCGCGCTTGCGTCAACGCACTTTCGTTTACTACCACCCCGGTTACAGTCGTGACCCCTGAGCCGTCTGGAACCAGCTCAGCGCTCTGCCCTTTTCTTGGCTCTTCGCGAGCATCAGCCAGCCTTAACCGTTTGAGCGGATCAACTTTGGCGCGTTGGATCCATCGAGTTAATGGCCACCCGGTCGCCTTTCGCGCCCGGTGGGAATACGATTCCCCAGCCGCACGTGCTACCACGGATGCTCCCCCAGCTAAAGCTAACTGGCGCGCAACGGTCTCAAACGACGGCTGATTAGCCCGGTTGGGATCTTTCCCTCCGTAGTACTGAGCTGACCCCGCCAGTTCCCGAGCGCTAGTACGAACATCGGCAGCTAGTTTGTCGAGCATCGCATTTCGTTGCGTAACCTTCTGCGCGATAATGGCGCGTAACTGATCAACGCCCCTTCCAGTGGTTGCCGAAGTTGCCAGTGTCTGTGTATGGATTCCAGCACCGTCCAGTAGCTCAGCCAAATGCTCAAGTACCCCGGCCAATTGTGTTTCACTGAGTCGATCAGCTTGATTGAGTACCGTCACTGTCACATCCGCATGTTCACCGAGCCGTGCAAAATAATCCTCGTGCACAACCGCATCGGCATATTTTTGCGGGTCAAGCACCCACACCACGACATCAACCATGGCACTTAGGCGCTCGGCAATTACCCGATTGTCGATTTCCGTTGAATCAATGTCGGGCAAGTCCACCAATACTAATCCCCCGGTGAGCCCCAAACGCTGGTCAAGATCAGGCATATGATGACGTGCTGAGATTCCCAGCCAGTCCAAAGTCATCGGGCATGGACGATTATAAATTGCTTGTGCAACCGCCGTCGTTGGCCGAGTGGCCGCTACCCGCGCCACGTCTTGCCCAACCAACGCATTTAACAGCGAAGATTTTCCGGTACCGGTGGCTCCAGCCAATGCCACAACAGTTACGTTTTCTTCGGCAGCTCGGCGATGATGGCTGCGCTGCACAACTTCCCGAGCCCGCTCCACAACATCACGATCAAGGTACGATCCGCCAAGTTCGATAGCGCTATGCAAGCCGCCGACTGCTTCGTTTAGCGACATGTCGTTCATAGCGCTCCTTCCTGCTTTAGTTCTTCACGTAACTGCTCGGTACGCGCCTGCAACCGGCCCAAATATTCACTGTTAATATCAAAACCTGCTAAATAGTCCGCGAACACTTGGCTGTCTGCCGCGAAAAACTCTTCTGCCGTCCGGTTTAAGTCTTCGCGTGCTCGTCGTGCCATCCTCCGGACTGCGTCGTCGCCAAAAACCGCTTCTAAAACGCGTTGAGCAACCACCGCGGTTCCGCCCGCAACTGCGAGTTCACCACCTACAAGTCCACCCGTGGAAGCAAAAACCACGATCATCAGCGCAACACCCACGGCATTCACACCAAGAGCGAGCATCCGCGCAGTGCTCCGTTTGCCTGCACTTTCCTCCCTTATCATTTCTAAAAGCCGTTGTTGCCAGCCCCGCACCGCGGCCGTAGCTTGTTCATTACGCATCTGCGAATCCCGCAAGAGTCCACGCACAATATCCGTATCAAAGGCTTCCGCTCGCGCCCACGCGTCAATAACCGCGCCTATCGCGGCTTCGGCTTCACCAACCAGCAAGGCATGCACGCCGTCTTCAATCGCACCTTCAACTTCACCTGTTGACGGCGTCTTCGCAGTAAAAACCTGCGTAATCCGGTCACGTAACCGTGAAATACCAGATTCGAGTTTCCGGGCCCACTCCCCAGTTCCAACAAAGTCTTGCCACCGAGCTAGCACTTCTCCACGCAACAAGGTCCCATCAGCTACCTGCCGATTCACTTCGGACACCGCATGACGATAAGCCTGGTCGAGATCCCACCGCAAAGCGCCCAACCGGGCAAGTTGATCATCATAAGCCTGTGCCACAGTAAATAAGCCATAGTCCAAATTGCGCACGGCGCCAGCCAAAGTTTGCCGGATAACCGCCGCCCGAGACGCAGCATCGGCCGATATCGACTCTAACCATCCGCGCAACGGAGCCACATCTGGCTCGGCAATGAAACCATCATCAACCAGTTCTTGTTCGGATATCACAAATAGCGGCGCGCTTGCTAAACCGCGCCGCTCCAGCCGGGCGGCAAGATCAGCCCGAACCTCGGCACCCACACCGGGCGGTACCCGGTTAAGAACCACGGCGATCACAATATTGCGCTGTGCGGCGTCGTCAAGCATGGCCCACGGGATCGCATCAGCGTACCGCGCTGCTGTCGTAACGAAAACCCACAAATCGGCCGCAGCGAGTAATTGTGCTGCCAGTTGCCGATTTTCCACCACGACCGAATCAATATCGGGAGAATCCAGCAACGCGATACCGTTCGGGACATGCGCCGAGGCATGCAACCCGAGTTCAGTGATCGGCATGCCGGTGCTGTCTGAGCTCAATTTCTCGTCAACGCTACTGCGCCCGGTAACTCGAGCCAATCCCGGCAAGATGCGCTGATCGGAAAACCACGAAGCGTCATCCGGGTGGTGCAAAAGTAGCGGGCGGCGCGTGGTAGGACGGATCGCTGAGGCTTTCGCAATATGTTCACGCACCACCGCGTTAATCAGCGACGACTTCCCGGCACCCGTCGAACCGCCAAATACGGCAAGCAACGGCGCATCAATTGCCGCATAACGCGGGAGCATGTAGTCATCAAGCTGATGAATAATATCGCCCAGCGCCTCACTACCGTCTTCTGCCGAAGCGATACGCAGCGGGAAACGCAGACGGTCCAGATCCATGCGCATATCACGCAGGATCTGACCTACCTGTGAAACCCGCCGCGACGCTAGGGTCATTGGTCGTGCCTGATAAGCTGCGGACGTAAATCTGCGGTTGGCGGATTCCACGATGCCGGATCAGCATCCATCTGTTCTCCGCTACGAATATCTTTCACCTGTTCCCCGTCGTCGGTGTTAAACCAGACGTACGGGATTCCACGCCGGTCCGCGTAACGGATCTGGCGGCCGAATTTTGCTGACGACGGCGATACTTCAGTTGCGATACCACGAGCCCGAAGCTGGGATGCGGTAAGTTCAGCATGGCGACGCTCGTCTTCATTGTTAACCGCGACCAATACCACCGTGGGGACTTTACGGCTCGGTTCAACAATGTGCTGGCCAATAATCCGAGCTAAAATCCGAGACACTCCGATAGATAATCCCACGCCTGGGAACGTCCGACGGCCATCAGAAACTAGGGAATCGTAACGTCCACCCGAACAGACTGAGCCCAAGTCTGCGTGTCCTTCCATCACTGATTCGTATACCGAACCCGTGTAGTAGTCCAAACCGCGGGCGATCTTCAGGTCCGCAATTACCGAACCTGGCATAAGTTCGTTAGCGCCTTCTACCAAACGAACAAGCTCGTCAAGGCCTTCATCGAGCAACTCACCCCGGTAGCCTAGTGCGAGCACTTCATCGGCAAACGACGCGTTGGTAGCGTTGATCGAAGCGAGCTTAAGCGCTAGTTCAGCTTGCTGTGCATTCGCACCCACTTTTTCGGCCAACATTTCGGTGATTACTGCCGGACCAACCTTGTCGAGTTTGTCAACAACGCGCAAGGTTTCTTCAACATCTTCAATACCGATAGCTTCGTAGAAGCCTTGGGCCACCTTACGGTTCGACGCGTGGATGCGAACCCGCGGAATCGGCAGGCGTGCCAATGCGTCGACCATAACCAGTGGTAATTCGATCTCGTGGTGGAAGGCCAGTGTGTCTTGGCCGACCACGTCGATATCAGCCTGAATAAATTCGCGGAAACGGCCATCTTGCGGGCGCTCTCCACGCCACACTTTTTGGATCTGGTAGCGCCGGAAAGGAAAATCTAAATGCCCAGCATTTTCCAACACGTACCGTGAAAGCGGCACCGTTAAGTCAAAATGTAACCCCAGTTCAGCCTCCGTCATACCGGCCTGCTGGTCTTGCAACCGGTTGAGCAAATAGATCTCTTTGGAGGTTTCACCCTTTGCCAATAGCCGTTCGACTGGTTCAACAGCACGGGTTTCGATAGACGAAAAACCGTAAACTTCGAAAGTCTGGCGAAGGGTATCCAAAACTTCTTGCTCGACAATACGGCCCGCGGGGAGCCATTCAGGGAATCCGGAAAGTGGTGCGATTTTTGCCATGGCGATATTGTTTCACGTTCTATAAGACATCGGGAAATATGGACACTGGGGTGCGGCTAACAGCGCAGTTTTATGACGAAGGTTTGCGTCTAAGAACTCATCGCCGCATGCATATACGGCGAATACCGAGTCTCATAAAACATGGTGGTATGACCCCCATGGCCTGGGAAAATTACCGTTTCCGGGCGGATCACATTCACAAGTAAACGCAACGATGCCATCATTTCTTGCTCGTCGCCTCCCGGCAGATCTGTGCGTCCAATGCCATTGCGGAAAATCACATCACCGGCGAACATAATCGACTCGACCCGGCCATCGCTAACAACTGGCACATTCGATTCATCGCTAATCGTGCCTTGAGTTAAGAATACGGTAGAGCCTTCCGAATGACCCGGAGTAGGCAGTGCCCGCATGTACACGCCCTTAACAATTTCGAAAGAACCACTGAGCATTTCCTGTGGCAAATCAAGCAGATTACTCGGTACCTTCCACGCTTGTGCCCCCATCCGGGCAAGCGCAAGATCTCGAGCAGCATCCGGCAACGAAGCTTTAAATGGGTCTTCCACCCGATACCGGTCTGGCGCGGGGATATATACCGGCGCGTCACCCGCAACAGCCGCCGAATCCCAAATGTGATCAAGATGGCCGTGAGTGAGCAAAACCGCGCCCAGCGAAAGTTGATGTTCTGCCAGCGTGTCTTTAATCCACTGGGCACTGCCAGCACCCGTATCGATAACTAAAGCCTCGCGAGCGTCGTCGTCAGCCACGATATAAGTGTTGGCTTGGATGAAAGTTTGGTCGTAATTGAGGATGATCATAAAAATACCGTACCGGATAATGGGCCTAACTCCACAACAACGAGCCATTTTACGCGTAAACTTAAGCCCGTACACACGCGAACGGTGTGGCTACGCGCCTACCCCGTCTTTTAGGAGAGTCACATGAGTGAATCAAAGTCAACGCCTACCCCTCGGTCCATTCCCCGCCCACGTCCTTCTGCGATTGCCAGACCTGCACTAGAAGATAGTGCTGCGACAGCGGCGGCTAAATGGGGCAGAGTAGATGATGAAGGAAATGTGTGGCTCCGTTCCTCAGGTGCTGAGGCCGAGCGAATTGTTGGCCAGTACGCGGCGGGCGGTTCCGAGAAGGACGCCCTTGGATTGTACGTGCGCCGCTTCCTCGACTTGCAAGCACAGGTCTCGCTTTTAGAAGCACGGATTGACAATATCTCGCCTGAAGAAGCCGCCCAGTCGTTGAAGGCGCTTAATGAGCAGCTGGTAGAGCCAGCCGTGGTGGGAGACGTGCAATCTTTGCGTGCGCGCGTAAGCGAATTAGACGGACGAATTGCACAGCGTCGCGAACAGGTCGCTTCGGAACGTGCAGCTGCGAAGAAACAAGCGCTTGCTGATCGTACATTGATCGTGGAACGCGCTGAGGAAATCGCCGCGCAAGATCCCAAGAAAACCCATTGGAAGAAATCTCGCGAAGAACTTACGGCATTGCTCGACCAGTGGAAGCATGCTCAGCGCCATGATGCACGTATCGACCGGCCTTCTGAAGAGGCCCTATGGAAGCGTTTCTCCTCGGCACGCACCCAGTTTGATCGGCATCGTCGGCAGTTCTTCTCCGAGCGCGATGCCATGCACAAGCGGGTCATTGCTCGCAAGGAAGAAATCATTGCGATTGCGACCGAACTGGCGACGTCGACGGATTGGGGTGCCACCGCAGCCCGTTATCGGGATCTGATGAATGATTGGAAGGCTGCAGGGCGTTCCACGAAGCGGGAAGACGATAAGCTTTGGGAGCGTTTCCGGGCAGCGCAACAAACTTTCTTCGACGCACGCACCAGTTTTAATGCGGCAGTTGATGAAGAGTTTGGCGCCAATCTGGAAGCTAAACTCGAGCTCTTGGCCGAAGCAGAAAAGATTTTGCCGATTGACGATGTGGAAAAGGCTAAGACGCAGTTGCGTGCTATCGGTGATAAATGGGATGCCATTGGCCGTGTTCCGCGTGGTGATGTTGCCCGCACCGAAGGTCGCTTCCGGGAGATTGAACGCGCCGTACGCGATGCCGATGCTGAGCAGTGGCGTCGATCGGATCCGGCGAAGCAGGAGCGGGCTGACGGCATGGCCGCCCAGCTTGAAGCTTTAATTGCTGAATTGGAAGTCGAAATCGCGGAAGCTGAAAAGGCTGGCGATACCAAGAAGCTTAAGGAGCTCAATAGCGCTCTTGAGGCCCGTAAGGCATGGTTAGCCACAGTATTGCAAGACTAGCGTGATCATCTTTGGGGCGTCTTTCCACAGCTGTGGGAAGACGCCCCGAGTCTTTTTCAAAACATGATTCGATAGTGAACATGTTTGCTCTTGAACCTGCTTCTGAAAACCTCCCCCAGATTAACGAGCGTGCTGCCCTCATATCTGCTGGCCTTATCGTGGTTTTAGGGGGATGGTCGTGCGCGGTCGATTTGACGACGACGGTAGCGGCACGCGCCCGGATTATTGGGTTTTTGATTGGACCAGACCTCGTCGCATGTGGCCATACTGCGTTGTGGATATATACCGGGATTTATACACCTGATCTGGGCGTAGCTTTAGCAGTTGCAAAAGTTCCGCGACAGCCCGCGTCGAAAGATGAACCAACCGCGGGTGACAAGCCCGCAATCCGTCCGCCATCCGGCGCTGGAATCCCTGACATTCCACGGGCAGATACCGTCCCACGGGCAGAAATCCTCTTGCAGCGTTCACGCATGCATCACCGGGATATTCACCAACTGGGGTTTACCCGGCTCACCTCCCCCGAACGCACAGCGCTCGACCTAATTCGTCTCGAACAGCCGAATAGTTTAGGTCATCTCCATGCGCTAATCCGGCACGGTTTAACATATTCAGACGTTCTTGGGCGTGCTCGTAACCTACACGTGAGCGGAATGCGCAAAACCCGGACGTTATTAAAAGAGCTATTTCCCGAATCTATTAAACGGGCCGAGCAGATGAGGCTTCCTTATTAGAACCAGTTACGCGGAAGGCGTCGTAGACCCCTTCAATACGCCGTAGCGCCCGCAAAATCTGTTCGAGGTGATGCGGATCGGCCATTTCAAACGTGAAGTTCGTTTTCGCCAAACGATCCTTCGTAGTGTTGATATTGCCAGAAAGCATATTGACATCATGTTCAGAAAGAACGCGCGAAATATCGGCCAGCAGACCCTTACGATCCAAAGCAATGATTTGAACCTGAACCAAGAAAACGGCGTCGGTCTCGTCTTGCCACTGGACTTTACGGAAACGTTCCGGTTCGCGGCGCAAATGTGCCACATTCGAACAATCCGCACGGTGTACTGAAATGCCCGAACCACGAGTCACAAAGCCCACGATCTCATCCGGTGGCACTGGCGTACAGCATTTGGCGAGCTTAAACAGTACATCGGCGTCTTGTAAGGAGACCAGTTGAACTGCCGACGAACCAGCAACTTCGGAACGATCTTGGATCTGGGTTGGGGTGACGGCTTCGGCCATGGTTTCTTCGACCCCGGCCGTACCACCTTGAGTTTCAATGAGTCGACGAACAACCGCTTCTGCCGAAATTCGTCCCTCACCAATTGCCGCATACAGGTCCGACACGTCCGAACGGGACATGTCTTGAGCGACAGCCTTGAGTGTTTCATGGCTCATTAACCGTTGTACTGGCTGGTTACGCCGCCGGATCGCCTTGGCAAGCTTATCCTTGCCCATTTCGATCATTTCATCACGGCGTGAACGGGTAAACCATTGCCGAATCTTCGACTTGGCTCGCTGCGTCACCACAAACTCGGACCAACCCCGCGAAGGACCAGCATCAGGAGACTTAGATCTAATAATCTCCACCGTATCGCCGGATTCGAGAATATGATCGAGGGTCACGAGCCGGTCATTCACCTTCGCGCCAATGGTCCGCAAACCAACTTCGGTGTGTACTGCGAAAGCGAAATCAACCGGAGTCGCACCAGCGGGAAGTTCTTTAACTTCACCGGCCGGAGTAAATACGTAGACCTTATTGGACGACATCTCATAGCGCAAAGAATCCAAGAATTCTGATGGATCAGCCGTATCGCGTTGCCAGTCCACTAGCTGGCGCAACCATTCAAGCTGCGTATCTTCCTTCGTCGGCGCTTTTTCATCCGATTTAGCTTTCGGATTTTCCTTGTATCGCCAATGCGCAGCCACACCGTATTCGGCTCGACGGTGCATATCGTAGGTTCGAATCTGAATCTCTACTGTCCGTCCGCCCGGTCCCATCACCGTGGTGTGGATCGACTGGTAGAGGTTGAACTTTGGTGAGGCAATATAGTCCTTAATCCGCCCTTGAATCGGAATATACGCAGTATTAGCTACGCCCAAAGCTGTGTAGCAATCTTGGACTTCCTCCACCAGCACCCGTACGCCGACCAGATCGTAGATATCTTCAAAATCTCGTCCACGCAGGATCATTTTTTGATAAATCGAATAATAATGCTTCGGCCGACCGGTGATTGTGCACTTAATATTGGCTTTTGCGAGCTCACTAGACAGGGTTTCTTTGACTTCTTCAATGAAGCGTTCACGTTCCGGTGCACGCTCGAGCACCATGCGCTCAATTTCGGAATACACCGCCGGGTACAGGATCCTGAAAGAAAGGTCCTCCAGTTCCCATTTAATTGAGTTCATGCCCAGACGATGTGCGAGCGGGGCAAAAATCTCCAGGGTTTCCCGGGCTTTATTTTGGGCCGACGCCGGGGAAACGAATCGCCACGTACGCGCGTTATGAAGGCGGTCACCGAGCTTGATAAGAAGTACGCGGATATCTTTCGACATCGCAATAATCATTTTGCGTACAGTTTCCGCTGCGGCGGCTTCCCCGTAGTTGACCTTGTCCAGCTTGGTAACACCATCAACTAGTAGCGCGACATCAGCACCAAACTCTTTTTCTAACTGAGCTAGGGTGTAGTCGGTGTCTTCTACCGTGTCATGGAGCAACGCAGCGACCAAGGTATCTTCGTCCATTCCCAGTTCTGCAAGAATGGTCGCAACTGCTACCGGGTGCGTAATATAAGGTTCTCCCGACTTGCGGGTGACGCCGCGATGGCACATTTCAGCGACTTCGTAAGCATGAACTAGGCGCGGTAGGTTCATGGAACCAACCGATTGCACACTCATCATCGGCTCAAGGATCGTTGGAACGGCATCTTTTTTACCGAGCCAAGACAACCGAGATTTTACCCGTGGCGGCTCAGAGCTGCTCATCTTCGTTCCTTCCCTACGTAGCTGTAATGAACTGATATTAGCGCATAAAGCCACCAAATCGGGTGTGCTTAATACTGCAAAACAGCGTCTACTTTCACATCGCGGCCCAAATAGTCGCGTCCACCGAGATCCACAAGCTCAAGCAAAACGCATAATCCGATTGGATCGCCCCCAGCCTGCTCGATCAGATCGAAGGCCGCACCAGCGGTTCCGCCAGTTGCCAGAACATCGTCAATCACGAGTACTCGCATGCCATCTTTGACCGTAAAAGGTTGCAGTTCCATTCGTGCCGAACCGTATTCGAGATCGTAATCAATACCGACTACCGGGCCGGGTAAACGGCCTGCTTTACGCACCGTCAGCATGCCAACTCCGAGCGCTACTGCCAACGGAGCGGCCAAAATAAAGCCGCGAGATTCAAGTCCGGCTACCGCATCGATTTTGCCGCGGTAACGTTCAACTAGGATATCGATAAGCGCAGCGAAGGCGGCAGCGTCGGCAATTAACGGGGTAATATCCCGAAACAACACGCCGCGAGCTGGAAAGTCCTCAACTTCACGGACATGTGACCGTACTAGTTCTACGATTTCAGGTGAAAAAATCGCTTCCTTACTCACCGTTTCTTCCTCTTTTTCTTACGTTGGGGTTGGGCGCGTTGACCTTTATGACCGCCCGGCACAACTTCAACAGTAGCTAAATTAGTTTTCTCCGGGGTTGCCGACGCTGCTTTTTCCACATGGTGATCTTCTCGCAGTGACAGCACTTCATTAGTGTGTTCCCGAATTTGCGGGTTACGCAAGGCCAACCACACGGCTAGCGGTGCAGCTACGACGATCGATGAAATCGTCGATAGCAACATGCCAACGAACATGACCAGTGCTAGATCACGCAAGGTATCGGCGCCCAACATCCATACGCCAATCACGAGCACTGCGATCACTGGAAGCAGACCCGTTAATGAAGTGTTAAGTGAACGAATAAGGGTTTGGTTTACTGCCAAATTCGCTGATTCTTCATAGGTGACGTCAAGTTGTTCGGTGAGCTCCGCTGTGTTCTCGCGTACTTTGTCAAAAACGACGACGGTGTCGTACAGCGAGTAGCCCATAATCGTTAGTAAACCGATAATGGTTGCCGGAGTTACTTCAAATCCGAGAATCCAGTACACCCCGAGTGTGACCACAAAATCATGTAGTAGTGCACCAATCGCACCCGCCGCAATCGTCCACGAGCGGAAATAAACGGTGAGAACAATCGAAATAAGCGCCATAAAAATAACCATGGCGCGAATAGCTTTCGCTAAAATGTCTTGTCCCCACGATGGGCCAATAAACGTAGAAGTAACATCGCTTTCAGAAACTCCATACGCTTCAGCTAACGCGGTTTTTACTGCCTGAGTTTGCTGATCATCCAACTCGGACGTTTGCACCCGAACCGCTGAATCTCCGACGGTCGCAACGCGTGGAGCATCATCATTACCTTCTTCAGCAATGACCTTATAAGCCGGATCGTGGGACGTATCGCTTACTTGAGAAACCGTAAATTGGGATCCTCCGCGGAACTCAATACCAAGGTTTGGTTCCTTTACTACAAACGACACAAGTGAAATAGCAATAAAAACGAGCGCAATGGCAAACCACAGCCGGCGCTTGCCGATAATATTGAGCGATTTACGGCCGGTGTAAAGATCATTTCCGATTGAATACATTGACAGCATTACTCATCGCCTCCCTGCTGGTCAGCTTGTGCCCGTGCGCGTGCCTCCCGGCGTTCGCGCGCTCGACGTTTCGCCAACGATTCGCCAGAGCGGTGTTGAGCTACCAGTTCCGGGTCAGTAAAACGTTCATCGGGGAATTCATAATCATGCAGTTCTACTTCTTCGCCGCTTCCGGTGCCCTGCCCAGGAGTTAGTGCCCGGTAGCCAGAACGAGCTTTAGCGGGTTTCTTTGGTTCGCTACTGCGAGTCATCCCGCGCCCCCGGTAGACCGGTACTTGCTCGAGTTTCGCAGTATTCAGACCCGATCCTGCCTTCCCTTGGCCAAAGAACGGACGCTTGCCAAGGTAGTGCATCACCGGATAGGTGAACATCATGACCACAATAAGGTCAAGCACAGTTGTTAATCCGAGGGTGAAGGCGAACCCACGTACCGATCCAACGGTGAGCATGTAAAGCACTACCGCCGCAACAAGATTAACGAAGTCAGAAATAATAATTGTGCGCCGGGCACGTTCCCAACCGTGTTCGATAGCGCTTGGTACCGTTCTGCCATCGCGAATTTCGTCTCGGATACGTTCAAAGTAGACGATGAAAGAGTCTGCGGTAACGCCGATGGAAATGATAATTCCAAGTACACCGGCCATGGATAGGCGGTAGCCCATTGTCCACGACAGCAACGAGATCAAGAAGAAAGACATTCCGGTGGCCATGGTAATCGAAGCCATAGCGACGATACCCAGTCCGTGATACTGCCACAGCATGTACAGTGCGATCAGCAAGAAGCCGACCAGCCCAGCGATAAGCCCCGAACGCAATTGCTCAGTTCCTAGCGTGGCAGAAATCTGTTCTTCGGATTGCACATCAAAGAATAGCGGTAAGGAGCCGAACTTCAACTGGTTGGCCAGCGTGGCGGCTTCTTCTGCAGTGAATGAGCCGGTAATTTGGGCCTGTCCCCCAGCAATCGGCCCCGAAGTGGCTGGTGCGGACACGGTTTGACCGTCAAGCACAATAGCAAACTGGTTTTGTGGTGGTGGGAGCTGGGAGATTCGACCAGTTACGTCATAAAAAACTTGGGCTCCCTCGGAATCAAATTCCATATTGACAGCCCAACCACCGGTTGGTTGCCCCGCAGAATTCACGGCTTGACCTGACGAGGCCGAATCAATTGACGTTCCTTCGATTTCGGCCGGACCCAAAATATACTTTCGACCTAATGCAAGATCACATGAAACTAATGCCCGATCCGGGTCATCAGCCGCAGCGGCAAGGGCTTGTTCTTGGCTTCCACAATCAGTGGTGTATACCTCGTACAGTACTTGTTCGGTAATCCATGCTTGATCTGAGGCATTCGCCGGTTGGGTTGCCGGAGTATCCGAGAGAACACCATCACCATCTGTGTCAGCAAGCAACCGGATAGCTTCATCAAGCTCAGCATCAGTCATGGTTGCCGGGTCAACCTCGACACCAGTTAATGCCAACTGCTCTGCCACAGCCTGTGGAGTAATAGCCAATGGATCCGCATCCGCCAGTACCGGACGCATCCGCAACACTGCAGAAGTACGAACCAAATCGAGGGTTTCTTGATCAGGTTGGCCTGGCAACGCAACAATAATATTTGAACCGCCCTGCGCTGAGATCTCTGCTTCGGCAACGCCAGAAGCATCTACACGTTGACGAATAATCTCGATCGCTTGGTTAACATCATCTTGGGTGATCTCCGAACCGTCCGTGGTTGCCGGAGTCAGAATGATTTGGGTTCCGCCTTCCAAATCCAGTGCTAGCTCAGGAAGGAAACGGGTCTTTTCGCCCTGCGCAGTTCCCACAAATAACGTGCTCATCAACGCAATGACGAGCAGGAAAAATGTAATTAGTCGCGGTAACGGCGTACTATCTTGGTCTTGTTTCTCACGTGTATCCACGCGTAGCTCCCTTAGTTTTACTTCCAGGCAGAGCCCTTATTGTCTTCCTCGTCGTCAAACGGGCTGGAATTAGTCAGCGGAGAATCCTTCGCTTCCGGAGCGCCAACCCCGCTTTCAAGAATATCGCCACCATCAGTTTCGGCGTCATACTCGTCTGCCCATGCCAAAGGAATATCCATTTGGCCGCGAATAGCGCTACGCAACCATACGGTTTCATCACCGGACGGCGATTCAAGCGTAATCGCGTCCCCGTCAATATCGACAATCCGTCCAAAGAAACCCGAAGTGGTCACTACATTAGTACCTACTACAATGGCTTCTTCGCGCTGGTCAATTTGAGCCTGCTGGGCTTTTTTCGCTCCCCGGCTCATCATCCACATGAACGCGAACATTATGACGAATATGAGAACTAGTTCCATTAGTTAACACCTCTTTCGTGGCATACACGCCACTTGACATCTGTGCGCTATCCTACTGCCACCGGCGCTAAAAACTGTGCACGGCAAGCAAGAAGTGCCCAAGAACATGCTTGTTTATCCATATTCTTAAGACTTAACCAAAAAGATTCTTAAGACTTAACCAAAAAGTGAATCGTTGGGAGGCCGTAAGCCTAAATGCTCCCACGCTAATGGGGTGGCAATACGCCCGCGCGGAGTTTTAGAAATAAAACCTTGGCGCATCAAGTAAGGCTCGGCAACCGTTTCGATAGTTTCGGCTTCTTCTCCGGTAGAAGCAGCTAACGTAGAGATTCCTACCGGTCCCCCGTTGAACCGTACGCAAATCGCTTCTAATACAGCTCGGTCGAGTCGATCCAGCCCTGCCATATCAACTTCGAAGACTTCTAATGCGGCATGAGCCGCTGACAAATCGAGCCGTCCGGTTCCACGCACTTGCGCCCAGTCTTGCACCCGGCGCAGTAACCGATTCGCGATTCGTGGAGTGCCCCGCGATCGCGATGCAATTTCCATAGCAGCATCTTTATCGAGTTCCGCATTGAGTTTAATTGCATTGCGTTCCACGATAGTGGCTAGTTCTTCATGCTCGTAATAGTCCAAATAGGCAGTAAATCCGAAACGGTCCCGTAAAGGTGCTGGAAGCATTCCCGCCCGCGTGGTTGCTCCAACTACGGTAAACGGCGGCAATGGCAGCGGAATCGAGGTAGCTCCCGGCCCTTTTCCGACCATCACATCGACCCGGAAATCTTCCATTGCTAAATAGAGCATTTCTTCTGCTGTGCGCGCCAACCGATGGATTTCGTCAATAAAAAGTACATCACCTTCAACCAGCGATGAAAGCACTGCCGCTAAATCCCCCGGGCGTTGAATTGCCGGGCCCGACGTAAGCCGCAGAGAACCTCCGACTTCGGCCGCAATAATCATGGCCAACGTGGTTTTTCCTAGACCTGGCGGTCCAGAGAGGAGTACGTGGTCTGGCGCCTTATTCCGGCCCACAGCAGCTTCTAAAACGAGGGATAACTGTTCACGTACCGTTTCTTGGCCAACGAATTCACTGAGTTTTTTCGGCCGAAGTGCGGCTTCTTGAGCTCGTTCAGTATCCGTTGCATTAGCGTCCGTAATATTCCACTCCATGGATTACCTCCGCGACCCGAGAATCTGTAACGAAGCGCGCAATAAATCCGCAATCGAACCGGAAGGCACCTTCGCCATCGCTTCTTCTAATGCTGGAGCCGCTTCACGTTCAGACCACCCGAGATTGGTCAATGCCTCTAGTACTTCCACTGAAGTGGTACCTGATGACGCCGCTACCGGGGTTTCGCCGCGCACCGGGCCAAGTTTCGATCCCAGCTCGAGTAGCATGCGCTGGGCACTTTTCTTACCAATGCCGGGCACGCGGGTAAGCGCAGCCTCATCTTTACGTTCTAAGGCAAGACGTAATTCGTCTGGACGGTGTACGCCGAGCACCGCAAGTGCAGTACGCGGACCAATGCCCGTGATCGTGGTGAGTGTATTAAAAACGTCACGCTCATCCTCATCTGCAAAACCGTAAAGCGTTAGTGCGTCTTCCCGCACGACTAGTGACGTATAAACCTGACCCTCATGGCCGATCCGAAGTGTAGCTAAGGTGTTAGCAGTAGCCTGAAATTGCAGGCCAACTCCGCCTGTTTCAATAACGGCCCCACCGCTTCCAATGGAAAGCACGCTCCCCCGCAGTGATGCAATCACACCTAACTCCTTCGAACACGTGTTTGAATACTACCCTATGTTATCGTCCAAACACGATACTCACTTCGCGTGTCACGCGGTACAGTTTTACTCTTTACGCGCTACCGCACCCGCTCGACGCGAATCGCGCTCTGCTAGTGCCCAGGCTTGTTGTGCCGGGGTTAAATCTGCCCCCTCAGCACGGGGTAACATATCGGCACCGCCGTATTGAGCACGCGATTTATCAACAATATATTCAGCTCCCCCACGCCATGCGTGACAGATTGCCACGGCGATTGCGTCAGCCGCATCCTTTGGCCGAGGTGGTTTTTCGAGGCGCAAAATCCTTTGCACCATAAGCTGTACTTGCGATTTGTGCGCCTGGCCATTGCCGGTTACGGCCGCTTTAACCTCAGAAGGGCTGTGCATGCCGATTGGTAACCCGGCCCTAGCTGCCGCCAGCATAACGATTCCCGCTACCTGTGCAGTTCCGGTTACTGAACGTAAATTCTCGTGAGCAAAAACCCGTTCGAAAGCCACCACATCCGGATCGAACTGTGAAATGGCCTTCTCGATCGCATTGAAAATAATCAATAGCCGTTGATGGGGAGCCATTGTGGGCTCAGTGCGTGCCACCGACACATCGACTAATTCGACGCGCCGCGCCCCGTGTGCATCAAGTACCGAGATTCCACAACGGGTTAATCCCGGGTCAACCCCGAGAATCCGCACGGCTTAGTCTTCCGATTCCAGCTGCGCCGCAACCTCATCGGTTAAATCAAGGTTGGAGTACACGTTTTGAATATCGTCAACATCGTCAAGCGCGTCAATCAGGTTAAGCACCTTATTTGCGGTGGCTAGATCAGCGACTTCGACTTTAACCGACGGAACGAACTGTACTTCAGCCGAATTGTAATCAATCCCAGCTTCCTGTAGCGCCTTACGTACTTCAACGACGTCGTTCGGTTCACAGATCACTTCAAAAACTTCACCGAGGTTATCTACTTCTTCTGCTCCGGCGTCGAGCACCGCAAGCAAAAGTTCGTCTTCGTCAAGACCTGCAGCAGGCACTTCTACTACGCCTTTACGCGAAAACATGTAAGATACTGAGCCCGGATCAGCCAAGGTGCCACCATTACGGGTTAGTCCCACACGTACATCGGAAGCTGCCCGGTTGCGGTTATCGGTCAGACACTCAATGAGAATTGCAACTCCACCAGCCGCGTATCCCTCGTACATAATCGTTTCGTAATCAACGCCGTCAGAACCTTCGCCCGACCCACGCTTAACTGCCCGATCAATATTATCGTTTGGTACTGAATTCTTCTTCGCCTTTTGAATAGCGTCATATAGGGCAGGGTTGCCTTCGGGATCAGCTCCACCAAGGCGCGCGCTAACTTCAATGTTCTTAACCAGCCGGGCGAAAAGCTTGCCACGCTTGGCATCTAGTGCCGCTTTCTTATGCTTAGTGGTTGCCCATTTGGAATGTCCCGCCATTACAACTCCTTATTCATTCATTATCCAGCAAGTATTCTACAGGTATTGGCCCGCGGACCGAAAAGCAAAGCTCATAAGCTCCGTTTGAGTGCTCTCAGCCCTCACGACGGCGTAGCATCACGCCGTCCCAACCCTCCAGCCAAGACTGGGCCATATCGACTAGACCTACGGGGAAAACAAGAGCTCCGCGCGCATGTTCGGCCGCTAAATCCGCTAGCGCCCACCATCGATACCCGGCAAGCACCCGTTTTTCTAAAGCGGTGAGTTGAGCATCTTTACCCTCGTCGATCTGTCGCCGCTCGCAATCCGTAATATGCGCAACGAAAAACAGCTCATCTTGTTTCCGGGTTTTTGCGAGAAAACGGAATGTTGACTCCCGATAAAGCACCGGGCCGATTAATCGGTCGGCACCAATTTCTAGTCCAGTTTCTTCACGAAGCTCGCGCAATGCTCCGTCTTTGGGATTCTCCCCTTCTTCTAAACCGCCTCCCGGAGTGAACCACCACTGATAGTTCGCATCGTCAATATCGTGGCCGAGAATCATCAGAATATTGCCCTGCGGGTCAAAAAGTACTACCCGGGCGGCTTCACGATGCGGATATCCGTCCGCGTCTAAAGGCCACTCGGTAAAACCATCACCGAACATTACTGCCTCGGTGCGAACAACATACGTAATTGCTGGGCGGATCGAGCTTGACTAATCATATGGGCATGATGATGCGGGTCTTGCAAAAGCCCCCGACGTTCAGCTCGAGTTTGATCATGGCCCAGTTCAATCATCAGGGTCTGGAAACGTTCCATCGCTTCGGAGCCTTGCCCTGGGCGTGCTCCCATAGCCTGAGCGCTTTGTTCGGCCCATTTGCGAGCTTGTGCACGGTTACGCAGTTTGGAAACCATTGCGACCTCATATTGGGAGAACCATCCTCCGGCGACGAAAGGAGTCAGCCCTTTAATAACCGCTTTACGTTCATATCTGGTCGCATACCAGACCATCAAGATTGCCAGCGCTGCCAGCGGCACGTTGGAAATAAACACGTACAGTTCGTACGTCATCCCTTCCCAATTCAATGCGTCATTGTTGAAATAGTGGAAAGACATGGCTCCCAGCATGGCTGGAATCATCCAGATCAACACCGACCAGCGGCTGCGCGAGTACTCGGCGAAACCAATAAAGAATCCGAAGAAAGCCGTGTAAATATCGTGACTCAGTGGACCATCAAGGAATCGGATTTGGAACACCAGGTCAAGATACTCGAAGTTACGAACGAAATAGAGAATATTTTCGGTGAAAGCAAAGCCAGCGCCGATTAACGCGCCGTACACAATACCGTCAACCGGGCCGTTGAAGTAGCGTTTGAAAGCGAAGAAGATGAGGATAACACCCATCCCCTTCACAAACTCTTCCGATACCGGCGCCACCCAAGAAGCGGCATACCGATCGAGATCGTACACAGTTGCCTCAGAGCCAAGCATTCCTGGCAAAATATTGATCGCCGCATAATCGTTGAGGAAGGCTCCAAGCATCACCGCAACGCCCGCACCCCAAGCAAATGCAACCACATAAAGCCACGCCGGCTCAGGTTCCCAACGATCAATAAACCACACGAGCACGCTAGTAAACGCCAGCGGAATAAGTGCCCAAAGCATGGAGACAAACGCGCCTGACACTCCGGCTGGCTCAAGTAGCCACGGAAGCACATACAGTAGTCCAAGTGCACTGACAACGATAATTGTGATCACCAGAATGTAGAAACCTTCAGAATGCTTTTTCGGCATTTGAAAGTACGGTGTGGCAGGTGGCGGAATATTCATAGGGTTACTCATCATCTAGATCGACGGGTTGAGGGATCGGGGCATGCCCGTGAATATGGAAAATCTTAGCAATCCGACTACGTCGGATCCGGCGAGCATTCGTTACGTGGATATTATGGAAACGACGCCGTAGGCGCACGGTGTTTCGGGCTTGGTCAAGTTCGGCAAGCATCGGTTCATAATGAGCGGCAATCTCTTCAGGCCGGAGCTCGTCAACTGTTAAGCGCAACACCCGTGATAGTTCTGATTCAACGGCAAGCCGGTCAATAGTTGGCGTGTGGTCACTCGGCGTATAACCCGCGTCGTGTGGGGTGAGCGCATCTAGGCCGTCGTCGACGATGGGTTGGCCCGATGCCCCAAGAGCTTCGTCCACAACATCGGTTAACAGTACTGCGCTGGCCATGTCGAGCAGTCCGGAACGCGCGAGCACTTCCGCTGCCCGGGCGCGCACTCGCAAAGCCTGTTCGAGAGTTACCCGCGATTTAATGACATTCTTGTGAACGGCGTCGAGCTGACGGGCACGCCAAGAAATCGCGAGCACGCCAATGAACACAATAAGTGCCCCCGCAAGCGCGATCCACAATTTGGCATCCATTAGTCCTCCACCTTGACATTCGCAGTGGCTATAGCAGTTTCGTACACCGATAAAATACTCGACGCAACCGTGGACCAGTCATATCGCCACGCATCATGGGCACCCCTCTCCGCGCGAGCCAATCTGCCCGGCGTATCGTGCAAGGCGTCGATAACCACCCGTGCAAGGTCATCAGGATCGTCGTTGGCAAAATGTGCGCCGTTTTCCCCTTCTGCCAGTACCGCACGGAAAGCAGGAATATCGGAGGCCACAATACCAGCGCCCGCGCTCATCGCCTCTACCAAAATAATCCCGAAGGATTCCCCGCCAGTATTGGGCGCTAAATAAATATCGGTGCTTCCCAATAAAGCGGCTTTATCTGCATCGGAGACCGGACCGAGGAATTCAACGGCGTCGGCATCCGAGCCAAACATCGCCCGGGCTTGATCAATATCGCCTTTTCCAGCAACAAATAGCCGAACTCCCGGAAACTCTTGACGGATTTTCCCGAAAGCTCGGGCTACCACGGGTAGGCCTTTACGTGGCTCGTCAATCCGTCCAAGAAAACTAAGCGTGGGACGCTCTGGGGTGCCGGTGAAACGCGGATCTTTGTCCGTAATCTGCATAGATTTAACGAAGACGCCGTTGGGGATTACCCACGCATCCCCTCCCAGATGTTGGACCGCAGTACGGCGAGCCTCTTGAGATACCGCAATCCGTGCTTGGATCTTGTCGAGCATTGGCACGAGGAAAGGCGCGGCAATAGACATCATTCGCGATTTATCCATAGCGGTATGGAAAGTGGAAACCACCGGAACTTCCGCGCTCATTAACGCCAACATCGACACCGATGGGGTGAAAGGCTCATGAACGTGTAAAACGTCAAGGTTTTGTTCAGCCAACCATGCGCGGACTTGGCGGTTCACTTTCGGTCCAAAAGAAAGCCGTGCGACTGAACCGTTATATCGGATCGGAATAGCGGCGCCCACCGGGTATAGAAAATCTTCCAGCCCCTCAGTTTTTTCAGAAGGAGCAATAACGGATACTTCATGTCCACGTGAAATCAGTTCCATGGCAAGGTCGCGAATATGGAACTGGACTCCCCCTGGCACATCCCATGAGTATCCACAGGCAATTCCAATTTTCATGCTTCGCCATCCTTGTCTTGTGCTGCCAACGCTCGAGCAAGACGTTGTGCATCAAGATCTTCCACAAACACTTTCTGTAGCATATGCCAATGTTCGTGGTATTCGGGCATAAGCAGGCTGATCTGGTCCATCCACTGCTGATTCATAGCAGTAATATCGGCCCGGCGAGTTTCCCGATCTGCGTGTGGAGCGGCAGTGGGATAGATCGGCTCACCAACAAGCAGTTTCACACCCCATGGGCTGCCTGCACGACGTACCCGTTCCCGATCATCCTTGAAGTTTTCTGCAACTATCGTAAGCGGAATCATCGGTGTACCCGTGTTTTGGGCGAGCATAGCAGACCCGGGAGCAACCCGTAGAGCATGCCCGCACAGGGTGACTTCTACGCCGCTTGCGGATAAGTCTCGATCACATAGCAAGGGGGCAAAAATAACTTCTTCCTGCATGGACTGCGTGATTTTACGGATTGCACCGCCGCCTTTAACCGCGTGATGAATAGTCATTCCGAGTGACTGGCGGAAAGTTAAAAATAGCTCGGCCAGCTCATCGGGTTTGAGTTTTTCCGCAATGGTATGTATCGGGGCAAGCTCTTTGGTCGCCCATGCACCGGCCAAATCCCAGTTGCCGCTATGCATAATAGCAGCGGAACACGATGAACCTGATTCGAGGATTGAGGTAATCCGTTCAATATTTTCGGTCGAAACCCGAGCAAAAATCTGTTCTTCAGTCAGCGCAGGAAGGCGAAAAGCCTCGTAATAATAACGCATGTAATGAATCATGGCCCGTGCGCTACGGCGTCGTTCGGCAAAACCGGTCAGCGGAACAATCCGATTCAAGTTTTTCCGTAACTGACGCACGCCTGCGCTGTTACCCATTCCTACAACGGCACCTATCGCATTGAAAATCCCGCGTCCTACTGGTTCGGGAATGCGTGTCACCAGTGCGGTAGCAACCTTAAAAGCCTTGACGATATCCATCAGGTGCTCGCATCATCTGCTTTAATTTGGCGGTATACGTGAACGATGCGTTGAATAACCGTCACTGCGGCGAGTACCGCTAAAATCCACATACCTACCGCGAGAATCCACTGCGACAAACCCAGCCCTACCAGTAAGACTGCGATAGCGGTGAAAACGAGCCGGTCCGCACGTTCAGCGATGCCTACAGCCGCGCTATACCCAATGCCTTCCGCCCGAGCCCGCGCATAGGGCACGATTCCGCCGAGTAGTCCCGCAGCCGCCGCACCGGACATCACCCACGGCGCAACTTCAGGTATAGCGTGGAAATAGCCCCATGCTGCTACCGCCCCGAAAATTGCGGCGTCGGATATCCGGTCCATTGTGGAATCAAGAAAAGCTCCCCATTTCGTTGGCGAGTTAGTCAACCGTGCGATCTGTCCATCGAGATTGTCGAAAAGCACCAAAATGGTAACAACAATAACGGCAAGCACGAGGTGATTAGTCGGGATAAGGGTAAGCGCTGCGGTACTGGACAGGACAGTTCCTACCACAGTCACCACATTAGCGCTCACCCCCATTTTGACGAATAGTTTGGCAATTGGTCCGAAAAGCAACTGTGCCAAGGGGCGCCCGGTACGGCTGAGCATAGGCTATGCGTCCTTACTGGTTGGAATGGTCCCGGATCGCAGTGACGATCCGTTGGATAGCTTCATCGACAGGCACTCCATTGTCTTGGGAGCCATCACGCATCCGGAACGAAACTGCCCCAGCTGCCGTGTCTTCTCCTCCAGCAATCAAAGTAAATGGGATCCTGTCCTTTGACGAATTTCGAATCTTCTTCGGGAAACGGTCATCGGAAGTATCGACTTCAACGCGTACACCGTTCGCACGCAGTTTCGCCGCGATATCGATGAAGTAATCATTGAACGCATCCGCAACCGGGATACAGCGCACCTGAACTGGCGCGAGCCACGCGGGGAATGCCCCACCATAATGCTCCGTGAGCACGCCGAAGAAACGTTCGATAGAGCCAAACAGTGCACGGTGAATCATCACTGGACGGTGGCGCTCCCCGTCAGCACCGGTGTATTCGAGGTCAAAGCGTTCAGGCAAATTGAAATCCAGCTGGATAGTGGACATCTGCCAGGTCCGACCCAGTGCATCGCGGGCCTGCACGGAAATCTTAGGTCCGTAGAATGCTGCGCCTTCCGGATCTGGTACGAGCTCGAGGCCGGATTCTTCAGCGACTTCTTGGAGGGTGCGGGTCGATTCTTCCCACACATCGTCGTCGCCGACGAATTTCTTCGGATCTTTAGTGGACAGTTCGAGATAGAAATCATCGAGTCCGTAATCCTTGAGCAGGTCGAGAACGAAAGTGAGCAGGTCAGAAAGCTCGTCCTTCATTTGCTCGCGGGTGCAATAGATATGTGCATCGTCCTGGGTAAACCCACGTGCGCGCGTCAGGCCGTGAATAACACCCGATTTCTCGTTACGGTATACCGTGCCAAATTCAAACAGTCGCAACGGGAGCTCCCGGTAGGACCGTCCACGCGAACGGAAAATCAGGTTATGCATCGGGCAGTTCATCGGCTTGAGGTAATAGTCCGCGCCCTGCTTGGTAATATTTCCGTCTTCGTCGCGCTCTTCATCCATGTGGATCGGCGGGTACATGCCTTCGGCATAGAAATCGAGGTGTCCCGAAAGTTCAAAAAGATTCGACTTCGTAATATGCGGAGTGTTGACGAAGAAGTATCCGGCTTCTAGGTGCTTTTGGCGTGCGTAGTTTTCCATTTCCATGCGAATAATTCCGCCCTTAGGATGGAAAACCGCCAGTCCGGAGCCGATTTCGTCCGGGAAGGAGAACAGATCGAGTTCATTGCCTAGCTTGCGGTGATCACGCCGTTCAGCTTCCGCAATACGCTCTTGGTAGGCACGCAGATCGTCCTTCGTTGCCCACGCCGTGCCATAGATCCGTTGTAGGGAATCGTTATCTTGATCGCCACGCCAATATGCGGCCGAGGACCGGGTCAGCGCGAAACCATTGCCAATCTGCCGGGTGGTAGGCAAATGCGGGCCACGGCACAGGTCTGTCCATACCGTTTCGCCCTTACGGTCGACGTTGTCGTACATGGTGAGCTGTTCGCCGCCCACTTCAATCGATGCACCTTCGGCAGCACGGTCTCTTTCTTCATCCGAGCCACCCTTTAAAGTAACCAGTTCAAGCTTGTAAGGCTGTTCGGCTAGCTCTACACGAGCTTGGTCGTCAGCAATATTACGCCGGACGAAGCGTTGCCCCTGCTTGATAATCCGCATCATGTCTTTTTCGAGGGTTTTTAACAGTTCCGGGGTAACTGGCGGGATATTGCCGAAATCGTAATAGAAACCGTCGTTAATAAATGGGCCAATACCGAGGTTGGCTTCCGGGAAACGGTTTTGGACAGCTTGCGCGAGTACATGGCCAGTGGAGTGACGCAAAATATCAAGGCCGTCGGCCTCAGTAATATCTACCCCTTCAACTACTGCGCCGGCTGGGAGCGACGTGAGCTCTGTGTCAAGGTCCATTAATGTTCCGTCGACCCGCAAAGCGATAATCGACTTCTGTTTAGCGAACCAGTCACTTCCGGTGGTTGGTTCTGCTATTTGTTCTTCAACCCCGTTGATTGTGAGCAACACGTGTCTCTCCTTAAATACGTCTGATGCCATACCGGGGCACCAAACTCGGTTAACAAACATTCAACAGTCTACGCCTGATTGCGAAAGGAACCGAACCGCAGGCTTATCGGGTATGCCACGTGGGTGTGGAGCACAAGCCATAATATTGCGTGCTATCTGGCTTTCCGGCGAACATACAGCAGGCCCACGCCAAGGATAATAAGTGCCGTGCTGAGGCTGATTAATGTGTGTGCTGCCGTTCCACTTTTCGCCAGAACTGGCACGGTTTGGGACGGCGGAACGGGCGTTGCTGACGACGCCGTCGCGGGAGTTACGGTTATATCCGATGCTGTGTTCTGGCTGGTAGCAGGATCTTCCGCTGGTTCTACAGGTGCTGTACATTCATGGCGTGTCTCATCGACTTGGATGATCACATCAACTTCAAATTTGACACGCGAACCCATGAAGCAAGCTGTATCGTTCAAACGTGCTGTCCATCCAGCTTTGAAGACTTCTCCCGGGGTGACGTCATAAGCGACGATGGCGTCGTCAACTATTATTGCTTCTGCGTCAGTGAATGACTGTGGCAGGCTAGGATCAGCCAGTGCCGAAACAACTGTCATGTAGGGATGGACACGAATTCCGCTCAGCTCATAAGAGTCAACCGTATTGATACGCACAGTAACTGACTCAGCCTTATAAGGAAGAGCAATCGGAACACCGACAAAGACTGTGCACATATCCTCGCGATGCGGAACTAACTCCAATTCACCGATCTGATATGGCAACTGCGTGAATTTAGTTATATAGCCGCTACTGTCGTAGTCAACCGTTCCTTTTCCGTAATAGTCGATAAGCGTGTACTCCATATCAGCGCATGGGGTTTGAGACGGGTCGAGATAGGTGACACTTTCTACATCCATATTTCGCTTTGTGGGGGCCGCTGTTGAGCAGGCGGGCGCCGATTGCGACTCTGGGTCGTTGTGTGGTTCCGGCGAAGTATCTGTTTCTGAGGCGTCGTGTGATTCTGGGCCACTTGGTGCTTGCGGTGAGATATCTGCCTCTGAGACGCCTTGTTGCGCCGAGGATGTTTGAACGATTACCGGATCGCCTTCTTCTGACGCCATGTCCGCATTCGCAACTGCCACCCCGCCAAGGCTTGTAACTAGGGCGATCACAAAAGTCGTATACCGGCGGATTCGCATATCATTCCTCATGACGATCGGACGCTATATGCCATGTGTCCACGAGTGAACAGCCAATCCTCATCCTACCGAGCCAGATTGATTTACATCGTTAAAACGTGAATACAGACTAAGGAATCTATTCCAAGCCTCACACGTCCCTCAAAAGTTCACAACCTCAACATTACGTACTGGATTGCGTACTGTAACCCGGATATCTAGTTTTGAAATTAGGGAATATCGAACTATCCGCAGATAGTCTTCGGATAGTTCGATATTCCCTAATTTC
>JAAYWS010000113.1 GCA_012516575.1 Actinomycetaceae bacterium | reverse complement strand
TATCAACTTTTCGTACCCTCCAAGCCGTATATAGCGCTGGAGGTAGGTAAAAGTTGACACTTATGCACGCAGTCCGTCTTATGCCTCAGAAAACTCGAGAACAAAAACCGACATATGGGATTTTACGGCGAAAAATTGGGTGCGGGTTGGAAAACAGATGCAGTGCGGCCCCGAAAGTTGGGCATGAGCTGGTAAAGCGGGCGCGAGTTGGCCTATACGCCGGGTTCTGTACGTGCTAGTCCCTTGGGCTTTGCACGCGGCGACCATCCATCTAGGCCTGCCGTTACCGACAGGCTCAAGCAACCAACCCGCGCACTGAGCGGGACGCCTCAACGTGCGCTGCTCGGTTTTGCTCCCGGTGGGGTTTACCGTGCCGCGACCATCACTGGCCACGCGGTGAGCTCTTGCCTCCCCCTTTCACCCTTACCTTTCGGCGGTTTACTTTCTGTGGCACTAGCCTGCGGGTCACCCCGAGTGGACGTTATCCACCACCGTTCCCTGTGGAGCCCGGACGTTCCTCGGAAGGATTAGCTCCCGCGGCCGCCCGGCCAACTCGCGCGGATACTATTGTACCGCAGTACAATCTAAGGATGCTTATCCTGCTTCCGCCCTCCGAAGGCAAAACAGCACCTTGCTCCGGTGCACTGCTTGATTTAGGAACTCTCAGTTTCCCTGCGTTCACTGATGTGCGCATGGCACTTATCGACGAATTAGCTGAAGTTTCCGCCCGTCCAGATGCGCTAAAAATCCTGAAAGTCGGCCCTAGCGTAGCCGACGCAGTTGCAGCTCAAATCGATTTGTATGCCCAGCCCACTGCCCCGGCACGCGAGATTTACACCGGGGTACTATTCGCCGCTATGGATTTAGGTTCAGCGAACGACGCCATACTCGCACGCGCTGACAAGCACGTCCGGATTTTTTCGGGCTTATTTGGGATTCTCCAGCCTTCTGATCAGATTCCTGCCTACCGGCTATCAATGGGTACGGTATTACCCTCGCTGGGTAATACCGCACGCTTGTGGCGAACCGCCATGGCTGACCTAGAAATGGGCAATGACGAACTTATTATTGATGCCCGTTCTGGAACATACAAAGTCTGGAATCCGCCGTCGTCAGCTGATCATGTCACGATCAGTGCGGTACGCGTAAAGGACGGGGTACGCAAAGTCGTCTCGCATAATGCCAAACATTATCGCGGTTTACTCGCCGGTGAGCTTCTTCTCGCTGACATAGATTTACACGACGCCGAAGAGCTTGCTGAATTCGCGCATATTCTGGTTGAACGCGGACTTATTACCAGCGTCGAGCTTGATCCTCCTGGACGTACCCGTCAGCTAACCCTCGTCGAAGAAGTCTGAGCCGCGTGGGAGAACTGCACTAATTGTAAGTATCAACAGCGACGACGATACAACCGTAATCTTCTGAGATATGCACCCGGTCAGGGTCCGCATTGCGAATCTGCGCGATTTCGATAGGCGAAATCTGCACCCCGCCGCTGGTAGTGCCATCCGGGTGCAGGGCGATCACTGCCAGTCCACCGCGGGCTACTGCTCGTTCGTAAGTAGTTTTCAGCCCGTCATCAAGGTGATCAAATAGCTGCGCGCGTTGCCTTGAGATCTCGGTGATTTCGCTTTGTATTTGAGCGACTTCGTCCTCCAGCTCGGCACGTTCAGCAACGATTTTGCCCTGTAAAACTTCCAGTTCAGAACGGAGCTCAGCTAGTTTGTCAGTGAGCTCTTCAACTGCGGTTAATGCTTCGAATTCCTCTTCGACGATTTCATCGAGCATTTCCCGGTTGGTGTCAATCTCCGAGCCGAGAGTGAGCAGTTCACGCGAGTCCATGCCCGTCCCGGCGTTATACCGGGCTTCCTTTTCAGCAATCACGTGAGCTAAGTGCAAACTGCGCGCGGAAGCCTCTTCCAGGTCTTTTTCTGCTTGTGTGAGCTTTTCTTGTGTTTGGGAGATCTCTAAACCCTGCGCGGCTACCAGATTCATTAAATCGCCCAGTGTAGCGCGTAGCGGATGCTGAGCATCCGAACGCCGAAGCCGGTTAATTGCAGCATCCAGCTGGGCGACATTAAGCAGTTGAAGCTGATCAGCTCGCGGCGCGGTGGTCATTATTGTCTCCTTAAATCCGTTCCGCCCAAGGGTCGGTCACAATCGTGGAAATATATGTGTCAACATCAAGTTCGTTAGCGAGTCGACGCGCGATATTCGGTAGTACTGGCCATTCAGAAGCAAAGTGGGTCAAGCCAATAAGTTCGCAACCACCGGCCCATAAATGATCGGTTGCCGGGTGGTGACGTAAATCAGCAGTAATATACACGTCAGCACCCGCAGCATTCGCCGCATTAAGGAATGAATCTCCCGATCCTGGGGATACTGCAACCGTTTTAACAATCCGTTCCGGGTTTCCTCCGATAGTGATGCCCGCTGGCGTTTCCGGAATAAGCGCTTTAAGGCGTTGAGCAAGTTCGCGCACACTCATCGTTAATTCGAGTTCGCCTACCCGACCCAATCCAAGCGAAGGATCGGAAACAGCTGGCGCAAGTGGTCGCACATTGTGCAGGCGCAAAATATCGGCAAGAGCAACCGCGGTACCGTCGGCAACCGTATCGGCATTCGTATGGGCAGCAAAAAGTGCCACATCGTTTTTAATCAGCTTATGGATCCATGTGCCTTTAGCCGTCGTTGCCGCCACCGTGGACGTGCCACGTAAAAATAACGGGTGGTGAGTAATGAGCACTTGCGCACCGCGTTCAATAGCTTCATTAATCGTTGCTTCGCACGGATCAACCGCTAACCCGATCTTGGATACTTTCGCCTGCGGATCACCCGCAATCAGCCCTACCCGATCCCATTCTTCAGCCAAGGCAGGCGGGTAGTACGTGTTCATCGTTGAAACAACATCAGCTAGGGTAACGCTCATGTTCTGAGCTTACCAGCGTAAGTAAGAAACAAAAATGGAGAGGCGGTGCCTCTCCATTTTTCCCGGTGGACTCTACCGGACTCGAACCGATGACACTCTGGGTGTAAACCAGATGCTCTACCAACTGAGCTAAGAGTCCGTCGTCTATCTTAATCAACTTTTGCGAAAAACAAAACCGAGAAAACAAAATTGTTTTCTCGGTTTAACTTTTAGGCTAAATTCCGCCAAAAAGTGGCCTACATGATCTAAGACACAGCCCGCTTTAACAAGCCCGTGCGCTCAATTCCACCCCTAAAAAGTTCTCCGGGTAGTGATCCGATAGGCAGTCCAACCGGATTCAAGACCGTGTGCTCGGGTAACGGACAAACCCGCAGTTTGGGATGCTTCCTCAATTTCGATAGTTGATACGCGGTAATCAGATTGATGTCCGGGCACGACAAGCCAGATTTCTGAGGCTCCTTCATCAAGCGAAGCAGTGCAATCTACCAAATAGTCAGCTAGGTCATCAACGTCCCCATCATCAGAACGCCACCACGCTAAAACGGCGTCTGCCGCCCCACGATAATCTTCGTCTTCTAAGAATTCCCCGGTCGCGTTTTCGATTGACTGACGAAACTCAAAATCAACATCTTCGTCATAGCCAAATTCTTGGATGATAGCGCCTTTACTAAAACCGTACGCATCAGCCGATACTGAACCGGACACCGAATCTTTCCTTTCGTAGTGGGCGAAGGACTGTTTGCCGTCTCATCATTGTATGTGCTGAGCTCCCCCAACGCATCCGTAATAACCGCATTGCAATAAAAAATTTGAAGTGTCCATACCTTGATCAGCATTAGCGAACATTTGGTCTCTCCATTGGGACGCATGGCCCAAAACAGGTAGATTAGGACTAGTGCACTTATCGGAGGAAGCGTATGCGAGGAGTAGCTACGTCCTGTCTTCAAGTGCCGGTTCTATTATTAACAAGGGAGTGAAATATGAGCCAGCATTCAACTAGGCCTCTTATTAACGGACTTCTTAGCCAGGTTCCAGATATCGATAAAGAAGAAACCCAAGAGTGGCTTGACTCTATCGACGGATTGATCGAAGAAAAGGGTGGGCCACGTACTCGCTATCTGCTTATGGCAATGCAGCGCCGCGCCCGTCAAAAGGGTGTCACCCTGCAACCGAATATTGTTACCCCTTACGTCAATACGATCAGCGTTGATGACGAACCTTTCTACCCCGGCGATGAGAAACTCGAACGCGAATTCCGGCGGTGGACACGGTGGAATGCTGCAGTTCAGGTTACCCGTCAGCAGCGCGACGGTGTCGCCGTCGGCGGTCATATTTCTTCCTACGCAGCTCAGGCAACCCTCTACGAAGTTGGCCACAACCATTTCTTCCGTGGCAAGAACCACGAAGGCGGTGGCGATCAAGTCTTCTTCCAGGGCCACTCCTCCCCTGGCAACTATGCGCGCGCCTACCTTGAAGGCCGTTTGAGCGAAGCGGATCTAGATTCTTTCCGTCAACAGGCTTCTCGTCAGTCCGGCGGGCGTGGGCTTCCGTCCTATCCGCACCCGCGCCAGATGAATGATTTCTGGGAGTTCCCCACGGTTTCCCTCGGTATTGGCCCGGTTTCGGCTATCTACCAGGCGTGGTATAACCGTTACCTCGAAGGCCGCGGTATTAAGGACACTTCCAAGCAGCACGTGTGGGCGTTCATGGGCGACGGCGAAATGGACGAGGCCGAATCTCGCGGTCTGCTCCACTTGGCAGCCACACAAGAGCTCGACAACCTGACCTTCGTCGTCAACTGTAACCTGCAGCGCCTTGACGGCCCGGTACGCGGTAACGGCAAGATTATTCAGGAACTCGAAGCTTCCTTCAAGGGCGCCGGCTGGAATGTTATTAAGGTGATCTGGGGACGCGAATGGGACGAACTGCTCCTTGCTGATAAGGATCGCGCCCTGGTCAATATTATGAATAACACCCTTGACGGTGACTTCCAGACGTTCAAGGCGAACGACGGCGCTTACGTACGTGAGCATTTCTTCGGCCGTGATCCACGCACCAAGGCGATGGTTGCAGACTGGTCGGACGAAAAGATTTGGGGCCTCAAGCGTGGCGGCCATGACTACCGTAAGGTTTACGCCGCATATAAGGCTGCAACAGAGCATAAGGGCCAACCGACCGTTATTCTGGCACACACTATTAAGGGTTACGTCCTCGGTTCGAACTTCGCTGCTCGTAACGCAACCCACCAGATGAAGAAGCTCAACTCCGACGATCTGAAGCTGCTCCGCGATACGCTCCAGCTTCCTATCCCTGATTCTGAGCTTGAAGATCCGTACAAGGCTCCGTACTACAAGCCCGATGCGAACCATCCGGCTATGGAGTACATGATGGAGCGGCGTCGTAAGCTCGGCGGATATCTGCCTGAGCGTCGTAACGTAGCCCAACCGATTGCTATGCCTGCAGACCGGCCGTTTAACGGTATCCGCAAGGGTTCCGGCAAGCAGAAGGTTGCCACTACGATGGCCTTCGTCCGCATGCTCAAGGATCTTTTGCGCGATAAGGAATTCGGCCACCGGATCGTTCCGATTATTCCGGACGAAGCTCGCACCTTCGGCCTAGATTCGATCTTCCCATCGGCAAAGATCTTCAATGTTCATGGACAGCAATACACCGCAGTCGATCATGAAATGCTCTTGTCGTACAAGGAATCCGAAGCTGGTCAGATTATGCACACCGGTATTTCGGAAGCAGGATCGACGGCTGCATTTGCCGCTGTAGGTACCTCCTACGCCACCCACGGCATCCCGATGGTTCCGGTCTACATCTTCTACTCGATGTTCGGTTTCCAGCGCACTGGTGACCAGTTCTGGGCCGCTGCCGACCAGCTCGCGCGTGGCTTCATTATGGGTGCCACCGCAGGACGTACCACCCTGGCCGGTGAAGGCTTGCAGCATATGGACGGCCACTCGCATGTTATCGCCTCGACCAACCCGGCAGTGGTCTCCTACGATCCGGCTTACGCATACGAAATCAGCCATATCTTCAAGGATGGTCTGAAGCGCATGTACGGTGATGGTTCGGATGGTCGTGACCAGAATGTCATGTACTACATTACGATCTACAACGAGCCCATCCACCAGCCTGCTGAGCCGGAGAACCTCGACGTTGAAGGCCTCCTGAAGGGTATTTACAAGTTGGACGACGCCGAGGGCGAGGGTCCAGAAGTACAGCTCCTCGCCTCGGGTGTAGGTGTTCCGTGGATTCGCGAAGCTCGTGAGATGCTCCGCAATGACTGGGGCGTAAAGGCTGCAACGTGGTCAGTCACGTCCTTCTACGAACTGCGTCGAGACGGTCTCGAAGTTGACGAACACAACTTCTTGCATCCGGATCAACCGCAGCGCGAGGCATACGTTACTCAGGTACTCAAGAACACCAACGGGCCGGTTATTGCAACCTCGGACTTCGAAAAGCAGGTCCAAGATGCGATCCGCCCATGGGTTCCTACCGATTACTACGTCCTCGGTGCACAGGGCTTCGGTATTTCCGATACCCGCCCAGCTGCTCGCCGTCACTACAAGATCGACTCGGCTTCCGTCGTCGTCCGTGCCTTGCAGGCGCTGGCCGATCGTGGCTGGATTGATCGTTCGGTGATTAAGCAGGCTATCGACAAGTACGATCTGTTTAATCCGAACGCCGGCACTTCCGGTGTGGCAGATGATGAGTAATTTGGCTGATTAACTGCTGTTTAAACTGGCTGTGGGCGTGATCAAATGATCACGCCCACACTCATATCCGCAACTGATAAATGCCAGATATCAGCGTAGGCTTTTGCTATTACAGAGAAAAGAGGACCGTGTGACACTGATTAAGATGAGCTGGGGCTATTTGCGCACGCAAAAACGTGCGGTAGCAGCCATCGTCGTGCTACAACTATTCCAAGTTTTACTTAACCTGTGGTTGCCTGCGCTCAACGCCGCGATTATTAACAACGGCATTATCCCGCACGATCAGGGCTATATTTGGCGCACTGGCATGATCATGCTCGCTATCGCACTCCTCCAAGTTGCCTCTATTGTGGGAGCTATTTATTTCGGCGCACGCACAGCCATGGGCTTCGGTCGCGAACTACGAGCAACCACATTCCGAAAAGTGCAGGGTTTTTCAAACACGGACCAGCATCGGTTCGGTGCAGCCACTTTGATCACCCGGACAACCAACGATGTCACCCAAGTCCAAATGGTAGTGCTCATGTTTTTCACGATGATGATCATGGCACCGCTTATGGGTATTGGCGGAATAGTCATGGCAATTGTGCAAGACGCCAAACTCTCACTCCTACTGGCAATCATCGTGCCGATTCTGGCTCTCCTTGTTGGTTTTGTGATGCGCCAGCTTACTCCACGGTCCGTAATCCAACAGCAACGTATCGATCGAGTAAACACTGTGATGCGCGAACAACTCACCGGTGTACGTGTTATTCGAGCATTCGTCCGGGAGAAAACCGAACGTAAAAAATACGATCATGCCATTCGAGATCTGCGTGCAATCGGCTTAGAAATCGGTATGCTGATGACTTTCTTAATGCCCGCTGCTCATCTGGTTATCGGATTATCCTCCGCCGCTACCGTCTGGTTTGGTGGCTTCCGGATTGCCGCGGGCAACATGGAAGTCGGCGTCCTGACCGCTTATATTTCTTATTTAATGATGATCCTCGGCTCAATTATGATGAGCGGTTTTTTCGTTATGATGTTTCCGCGTGGCGAGGTCTCTGCCCAACGTATTAAGGAAATCCACGACACAGTTCCCTCGATCCAAGCCCCAGCGAACCCGCGTACGCTACCTACCGGTCCGCTCACATTTGAACTCAAGCGTGCCTGCTTACAATATCCCGGAGCTGAAACTCCGGTTCTTGAAGAAATATCGTTAGTATGCCCTCCCGGAAGTACCGTGGCTGTTGTTGGGTCCACCGGTTCGGGAAAATCATCTATCCTCAAACTACTACCCCGGCTCATCGATGCTACTTCTGGACAGGTACGCGTAGGCGGAATACCAGTTACCGAGCTAGATCCACGTGAGCTTCGTTCTCGTATCGCTTTCGTTCCACAAAAAGCCTTTCTGTTTTCGGGCACTATCGCATCAAATGTGGCCGGTAATGTACGCCCTGAGTCTTCTTACGACGCCGAACGAGTCCGGCTAGCCCTTGATGCCGCTCAAGCAACAGAGTTCGTTGACAAGCTTGCTGACGGCCTTGAAACGGCGGTTGAAGCCGGTGGCACTAATTTCTCTGGTGGCCAGCGTCAACGTTTAACTATTGCACGTGCGATTTATCGTTGCTTACCGGACAAAACCGGAAAGCGTAGTGCAGACCTATTAATTTTCGATGACTCGTTTTCTGCTCTCGACGCGGTGACCGATGCTCGGCTTCGCGCTAATTTGCGCAACTATATCGGCGATATTGCAGTGCTGATTATCGGCCAAAGGATTTCCACTATCCGGCACGCCGATATTATCCATGTGCTCGAAGACGGCCGTATTTCTGGGTCAGGAACCCACGAGCAACTGTACAAGTTCAACCAGACCTACCAAGAGATTGTGACATCGCAGATGAGTGAGGAGGAAGCACTATGAGAGGCGGCGGAATGCGCATGCGCGGCGGCCCCGGCGCGGCTTTAGACGACTCCACCCGCGATATGAAAGGTGCCCTCAAACGACTCGTTCGGATGCTGAAGCCGGAAAGGTATCGGGTGGCCGGCGTCATCGTCTTAATGCTTATTGGGACCCTAGCATCGGTATTAACACCTAAATACCTTGGCGATGCCACGAACGTCATCGTTGACGGGATCAGCGCCGATACCGGCGTCGACTTCACTGCGCTACGCAATGTGTTGCTGTTCGTCGTTGCCCTGTACGTCACGAATGCCTTGGGCAATTTCTTCGGTGGAGTTTTAGCTCGGATTTCTGTACAGAACTTGGCTTACCGTTTGCGTCGTCAATCCCAAGAAAAAGTAGACCGGCTTGCGCTGTCTTACCTCGATAAACAGTCGCGTGGAGATTTGCTTTCCCGGCTAACCAACGATATCGACAATATTGCTCAGACCTTGATGCAAACCCTGAACCATACGATTCAGGCGATCTACACGGTTATCGGTATTTTGTCGATTATGCTCTGGCTATCATGGTCATTAACATTGTGGTCTTTTGTGGTGTTGCCCCTGGGCATGTTTGCCATGATGAAGATTTTGCAACGTTCAAAACCCCAGTTCCGCAAACAATGGCAGAAAACTGGTGAGGTTTCGTCAATTGTCGAAGAATCTTTTACCGGTTCAGAAGTGGTTGCTGCCTACGGGTTAGAAGACCAATTTGATGAGGTATTCACCGAGGCCAATGATGAACTTTTTGATGCGGGCTTTAAAGGTCAATTCTTCTCCCAGTTATCGCATCCGATAATGGGCTTCGTTGGCAATATGTCCTTCGTTGTTGTTGCTGTTGTTGGCGGATTGCAGGTTATTAACGGACAGTTGACCATCGGTGGTATCCAAGCGTTCATCCAGTATTCGCGCCAAATCAACCAACCTGTTTCCACAATCGCCTCCATGATGAATATGTTGCAATCTGGAGCCGCATCTGGGGAACGTATCTTTGATTTCTTAGACACCCCCGAAATGGAAGAGGACGCAGAAACCGCGTATGACGACGTCGTCCCTGCCCATCAACGCCGCGGAAATATTGCTTTTGCCGGCGTATCTTTCGGATACGATCCAGGTAACCCGGTGATTAAGGATCTGTCCCTGTCTGTCCATCGTGGTCAACAGGTTGCTATTGTTGGTCCGACCGGCGCCGGGAAAACAACACTCGTTAATCTGCTTGAACGGTTCTATGAGATCGACGGCGGTGCGATTGCGATTGACGGAGCCGATATTCGCGATTTTTCAAAGTCTTCGTTACGTTCGATGATCGGTATGGTCCTCCAAGATACGTGGCTTTTCGAAGGCACAATTGAAGAAAATATTGCCTACGGAAAAGAAGGCGCAACCTTTGATGAAGTTGTAGCCGCAGCGCAGGCTATTGGCGTGGACCGGCTTATCCGCCAGCTCCCGGACGGGTATCAAACCATGATTGGCGATCAAGGCGATAATATTTCTGCCGGTGAACGCCAGCTGTTAACCATCGCCCGGGCATACTTATCTGACCCCAATATTTTGATCCTTGATGAAGCTACCTCGTCGGTTGACACCCGTACCGAGATGCTCGTACAACGGGCTATGAGCGAGCTACGTGAAGGGCGCACATCATTTGTTATTGCACACCGGTTGTCGACTATTCGCGACGCAGACCTGATTATTGTGATGGTTGACGGTGACGTCGTCGAACAGGGCACCCACGATTCGTTATTAGCACGTGGTGGGTTCTACCACGACCTGTACCAGTCACAGTTCGCTGGCCCGCAAGGCTAGTTGTTTAAGAGCGCGTGCGTGAGCTCTGCGGAGCTTGTAACGTACTTCCAAGCCCGCTTAGCTTCCGCACTATTGCCTTCTCCCCAACTGACCAGCACAGTACGAATCCCGTGTACCGCCGCCCCGAAGGTGTCAAAATCACGGTCTCCAACCATAATCAGGTCGTGGCGCACGTCGCGTTCACTGATTCGCGTGCCGAGCGGCACGGTTTCCAGCCGATCAGCGTCGTCAATAAAGCCTAGTTCCGTTAACTGATCCAAGGCATGAGCGATCACTTCATGCTTATGTTTACGCGAACCGTCAGGCAAGGATCCACAAATCGTATCGATCAAATCAGATACGCCGAGAATATCTAAGACCGCTTTTGCCACGGTTTCCCATTTTGAGGTGGCGATTGCGATTCCTAGGCCCTGGGCTCGCACTTGCCGTAAAACGTCCACTACCCCATCAAAAAGGGTTGTTTCGCCTAGGTGTTCGTCATAACGGCGTCGGTATTCCACCACGAACGTATCGATATGCTCCGCAGGCACGCCGAGCTGAGCAAAAGTGTCTTCTAAAGGCGGCCCAACGTATTTGCTATATGCTTCCAATGGCCGGTCTATCCCCGCCCAGTCCCGCATCAGTCCGGCCATGGTACGCCGAATAATCGGTGCTGAATCGGTAATTGTTCCATCAAGATCAAAAAGCACCGCACGTAGTTCCGCCATAGAGGTTCTTTTCCGCCTTCTGTGTTTGAGTATTCCTTTATGTTGTTGTCATATGTAGTTGCGAGACCGATAATCACATGTCGAACATGGAGATAATGCCCGCACCGACCCGTTCAATAACGGCTTCACCCTCGGATAGGTTAATCACCGTAGTTGGGCCTTCTTCGCCCACCGGGCCTTCTACAACGACGTCTAAAGCATTCGACAGCACGTCTGCAATCTGCCAGCCTTCATGCATCGGTTCGGTTTCTCCCGGCAAAATTAACGTTGACGACAGCAAAGGCTCACCGAGCGTTCCTACAATCGCTTGGGTAATTTCATGGTCCGGAATCCGCACTCCCACTGTTGCTTTCTTAGGGTTCAGCGTCATCCGTGGGACTTCTTTAGTGCCTTTAAGAATAAAAGTGTATGGCCCGGGTGTCAGCGATTTAATCAGCCGAAAATCCGAGTTACCGACAATCACCAGTTGTCCGAGCTGGGCGAAATTATGGCATAGCAAGGTGAAATGATGTTTCTCCCCTACCTGGCGGATCCTCCGAATCCGTTCCAGACCTTCTTTGTTACCCAGTGTGCACGCAATCGCGTATCCCGAATCGGTGGGCAATGCAATTACTTCGCCTTGCCGCAAGCGCGCCACCACTTTGTCTACCAGACGCTGTTGTGGGTTTTCTGGATGAATGTCTACATACCAAGCCATAATTAAACCTCCAATATTTTTAGTTGTGCCGACGTCGTTGTCAGATTTTAGTTTTGGGCTGCTTCATCAATTTTGACACGTAATTTCATGGCAATGCGGTCCTCGAGACCGGCCTGTTCCATCAGTTCGAAATATTTACGTGCCCTGGCGACTTTTCCTCTCGCAAGCGCAGTAGCGATCATTTCTTCACCCACCTGTGAGATGTGGGTGTTCGCATTCCATTTGCCTAAACCGAACTGTACGGCAGCATCGGTATAGCCAGCTAGCCGAAGAATTTTAATAGCTGATGCAAGAGCTAGACCGGTATCTTCGCGTGTTACTGCGGTTGTTAAGTAGCGCACCGCGCTTTCGAGATCATCGCCGAGCGTTAGCTTTGCTAGTTGGATCAAGGGATTCCATGCACGCGAATCAGAGGCGAGTTCTTCAGCCAACGACCATAACACTAACCGCGCATTATCTTCGGCTGACGACTGCGCATCTGCCGTTAACGGATCCGCGGGTGTGTCTGTTGCTCCTAGGTCACGAACCAGGTCCGCTAATTCTGCAAAAGCTACTTGATCATTCGGATCGTGTGCGAGATGTTCACGTAGTTCAATGGCACGCTCAACGAGTCCAGCTTGCGCTACCGTAGAATGTGAAGCGAGCTGGCGTAGTGCGTCGTGAAAAGTCATACTCTTAGCCTAGCTGATGAATCGCAATGAACAACGTCCCTACCGAGGAGCTACCGTGCCTGATTTTCCGTCCGATGCTGATCCATGCGATATAGCACTTGCGTATATTCGAGTTGAGCTAGCTGAAATCGCGCCTGAAATTGCATCCGAAGAGATTATTCCTTCAGCTGTTTTACGCAATGGACTAGGCCTCGATGAGTTGTCCGTGTGGGCGTTAGCTGTTGCTTTGGAAAAATCGCTCAAAACCGAATTTGTTGATCAAGCAATAAGCGGTCTTCGAACTGTGGCGGATTTAGTGGACCTCGTTTTAAGCGAGCCGAATGCCGCTATTCCACATTTTCACGGTCACGACCGAGAGAAAACACAACGCGCTTCGCGTGATAACAAGGAATCCGGTTCCGCCAAAGAGGACTTGCTCACACATTCAACTGATATGGCGAGCGCGATTGCAGACCTAGCAAAGCTATTTGACGGTAATTGAGCTGGTCACAGCCAAATGGTTAAGGATTGTTACTGCGCAATTACGCGAAACGCATATAACACCCAAATTGGACGGGTCTCTGGTAATGCGATACCATAGTACCAAGTGCTTGTAGTACCAGTTATCAAGTGCTAAAGGGGCGGAGCCAAGTGCGTGGGCTCCGCCCCTTCCTATTGCAAATGCTGTTATATCAGCCCTTTGTTGCTCCGCCTGCCAAACCAGCAACAATGTACTTCTGCAGGACAACGAAGATCACAAGCACTGGTAGTGCAATGATCGTGGCGACTGCCATGAGGTCGTTCCAGTTAGTACCGTACTGGCCAATCAAACGGTTCAGTGCCACGGTTAGTGGCTGAATCGCCTGATCAGTCGACAGGGTTAGTGCGAAGGTGAACTCTCCCCAAGCCATCAAGAAGGCGAAAGAGGAGATCATAATCAATCCCGGACGAATTGTTGGGATAATAACCCGAACAATCGTGCCGATAGTTGTTAGTCCGTCAAGCCTTGCTGCTTCCTCAACTTCATAGGGGAACATCTTGAAGTAGGGACGCAACAAGATCACTGCGAACGGTAGTGTAACCGAAATATCGGCGATAATAATCGAGATGTAGTTGTTGATCAGGTCAAGCTGACGGAACATAACGAACATCGGAATCGAGATCGCAATTGCCGGCAACAGCTGAACAACAGTTAACATCACCATCATCGACGTCGTAATCTTGCCACGCATACGAGCTACCGCATAAGAAGCGGGAACCGCAATAAGTAGCGTTAACGCCAATACCGATAGCGAAATGATGACGGAATTCGTCAATGCTTGCCACACGCCGTAGTTGCCGTAAATCGCGGCTTCGTACGAACCTGTGTAAGGTTCGTGCGGGTACAGCTGAGGCGGGGTGGCGAACATATCGCGCCCAGTCTTGAACGACGTATTAATCATCCAGTAAACCGGGAACAGATAGGTTGCTGCAATAATCCAGCCCACAATCGGCTTACCGATTTTTTCTTTCCAGTTCCGTTTCTGGTTGATCATTGTTGGATCCACTGCGGAAACGGCCGTCGTTTCAGTTGTGGTTGTCATAGCGCATCCTCCTCCCGCAAGCTTCGGACGTAGAACCAGGCCAAGACGAGCGGCAGAATCAACGTCAGGGTCGACGCTGCAGCACCGTTACCGAACTCGAAGAGTCGGTAGGTTTCGTTATACGTGTACAGTGGCAAGGTTTCGGTCGCGTTCACCGGACCGCCCTTGGTCATGGTGAAAATCAAGTCGAAGACCTTGTAGGTGTTAATAACACCGAGCAAGAGCACCGAAATTGAAACGGGCTTCATCATCGGGAAGGTGATCTTCCAGAACTGCTGCCACTTATTTGCACCATCAACCTCTGCCGCCTCATACAGTGAGTCATCAATTGATTGCAGACCCGAGAGCAGAAGCAACATGTTGAAGGGGATGCCTACCCACAAATTAGCGAAAATAACCGAGAATAATGCGGTGCCACCAACGGTCAACCACTTAATCGGCTCATCGATTAATCCAAGGGATTGCAGACCGTAGTTAATGACGCCGTAATCGGAGTCAAAAAGCCAGCGGAAGATCGTACCGGTAACAACCGGAGGCAAAATCCAACCCACCAGCAAGATTGCTCGAATAAAACCGTTGCCCCAGAAAGGCTTACGGAAAAACAGCGCAGCCGCGAAACCGAAAATGTACTGGGTGATTAAACATGCGAGCGTGAAGATGATCGAGAGTTTAACCGAATTCCAGAAATTCGGATCAGCGATAGTTACCTTGTAGTTTTCAAAGTTATTGAAATGGAAGGTGCCTTGAACGAGATTCGCTCCATTAGCGTCGGTTGCTGAAATAAATAGGTTGTAGAAGAGCGGGAAAGCGAGGAATACGACGATATAGATAATCGCCGGTGCGGCTAGGGTCAATCCCAGCCGGACCATCCTCTTTTCAGAGGCGGTCCGGCCAGTCTTGATAACGCGCGGCTTTCCCACGGAGACTTCAGTGTCCGTAACCATCGCGTATCACTTCTTAAGGCAGAAGCGGCGTGATAGTCTCCGCTGCCGTAGCTGCTGCCTCTTCAGGAGTGGCAGCACCGGTGAGTGCAGACTGAATCGAAATCTGGATAGCTTCCGAAATCTTGTTGTACTCGCCACCGTATGCACGAGCGTGCGTGTACTGCATCTGCTCTTCGAAGACCTTCATGTTCTCGTCGTTGGAGACTTCGAGCTGTCCAGCAAGATCAGCACGAGCCGACAGCTGACCGGAGGCGTTCAGGTAAATCTCAGCGCCTTCGCCCAGTGCCATGAACTCCATGAACAGCTGTGCTTCTTCTGGATGAGCGCTACCTGCGAAAGCAACGATATTCTCGCCGCCAAGGCCAGTAGCATTGATCTCGCCCTTCGGCAGCATTGCTACGCCGAAGTCGATGTCTTCAGCTTGCAGGTTCTGAAGTTCCCACGGACCGTTAATCATCATGGCAACATTCTCAGTAACAAACTGGGTACGAGCGTCTTCCTGAGTGTAGTTCGTAACTGCCGAAGATACGACGCCATCGTCAATCAGCTTCTTCAGGTAGGTGAGTGCTTCTGCACCGGACTCAGCGTAATTATCGAGGTCGCCACCGGTCTGCCAAACGAACGGCAGAACCTGGAAGGTGCCCTGCTCGGACTTGATTGCCGACAGTGCTAGCGCATTCTTGCCATCACCAGATAGCTCCATACCAACGTCGTACAGTTCATCCCAAGTGGTTGGGACGTCTACGCCGGCCTCTTCAAACATCGCCTTGTTGTAGTACAAAGCGAGGTTATTGGAGTTGAGCGGAAGTGCAACCGTCTGGCCGTCAAACTGGGTAGAAGACCATGGGCCCTCGTAGAACTTGTCACCCTGATCGCCAAACTTCTCCGTCACGTCCATCAGCAGGGTCAACGAGGCGAAATTCTGAGTGTCGACGATGTCAACGATTGCGACGTCCGGCAAGGACCCGCCTACGCCGCCCTGAACAATCGAAGTTGCCAAGTCAGCGAACGCAAACGAGGTGCGCTCAACCTTAATATTTGGGTTAGCCTCTTCGAATGCAGCTACTGCTGCTTCCATAGCATCATTTGATACGCCTTGGCCGAGGTAATCCCAAACCTGGATTGTGACAACGTCACCGGAGTCGCCACCGGAGGCGTCCTTGCCACCGTCATCGCCGCCACAGGCGGTAAGCGAGGCTCCGACAAGAGCAGCCGCTCCAATAAACGCTGCCACGCGTGTGTACTTCTTGAGCTTCATTCTTCTCTCCTTTGTGAAGAATTATGCTGGCTGTGGACCAGCTACTTTTCACCTCAGTGGGTGAACCATGCTTGAGGTGGGGCTAGTGGAGCGAGTGGGTTTTCTTCACTCGCTTCTGTAGTCACACCCGACGAGTAGACGGCCACCGCGTCTACGGAATTTTCAGCGGAGGTAATAGTTACCTCCCCGTTCGTGACGGAAAGGGTTACCTCCGTCTTCTCCCCTGCAACCCACTCGACGTCCATGGTGTATTCGCCGTCGGCAGGTTCGTACAGGGCAATGACGCGGCGTGAATCGCTCAGTTCGAGCGGAATCATCGCCCCGTCTGGCGCAAGGAGTGGCAACTCGTCAATAGCCGAGTTTTCCTTATGCCAGCCTCTTTCAGTGTAATGCTGTCCATCCAATATAGATGTCCAACCACTGGTAGGCAGGTAAAAATCAACGTCACCCGAGTGAGTAAAGACCGGGGCAACAAGAATATCGGGACCAAACATATATTGGGTATCGACTGTTGCACTTCCCAGATCATTAGGGAATTCAAGCAACATATGCCGAATAAAGGGCACCGAATTATCGACCGCATCATGGCCGAGCGCGCGTAGATAAGGCAAAAGCATGCGCTTAATCGCAGTAAAGCGTTGCGCTACCTTTACCGCGTCGTCGCCATAAATCCAAGGCACCCGGTAGCTGTTTGAACCGTGCAAGCGCGAGTGCGAAGAAAACATGCCAAAGGCATACCAGCGCGAGAAAACAATCGGATCAGGTTTACCTTCAAAACCGCCCATATCGTGGGACCAATACGGGAAACCGGTTAATCCAATGCCAAGACCACCACGCAAAGTTTCTGCCATCGACACAAAAGTCGGCTCAGAATCTCCACCCCAGTGTGTTGGGAATGACTGACCGCCCACGGTTGCTGACCGGGCGAAGAGCAACGCTTCTTCTGCGCCACGTTCTTCAGCCATTGCCTCATATGCGGCCTTGTTGTACAGGTAGGTGTAGTAGTTGTGCATGCGCTGTGGATCAGATCCATCATGCCAGACTGCGTCAGTAGGCACTCGTTCACCGAAGTCAGTCTTAAAAGCATCAACGCCTTGGCGCAAGAGAACCTTGAGCTTGTCCTTCCACCATTCAGTGGCTTCCGGGTTTGTAAAGTCGATCCAAGACAACCCGCTCTGCCAATGATCCCACTGGCGTACCGACCCGTCAGCATTCTTCAGCAGGTAGCCCTTTTCGCGGGCTTCCTCCCAGACTTCGGACTGCTGGCCGAGGTACGGGTTAATCCATACGCAGACCTTCACGCCGCGATCATGGTAAATCTTGAGCATTTCCTCTGGATTGGGGAACTTTTCCGGATCCCACACGAGATCTGACCAGTGCGAAGGACGGAGCCAGTAACAATCCAAATGCAGAACTGATACGGGGATACCAAGCTCTTCCATCTGGTCGAGGAATCCGGTAACGGTTTCTTCCGAATAGTCAGTACGGAAAGACGTCGACAGCCACAGCCCATAGGACCATTCCGGAACTGCCGGAGGGGTTCCCGTCATGTCTGTGTACTGTTTAATGACTTGCTTCGGAGTGTCACCAGCAATAATGAAGTATTCGAGATGGTCACCAGGTACGGAGAATTGCACCCGAGTATTAATTTCTGATCCGACTTCGTATTCCACACGCTCAGGGTGGTTGACGAGGACGCCGTAGCCCCGGTTTGTCAGATAGAACGGAATGTTCTTATAAGCCTGTTGTGTTGCGGTGCCACCATCGGCATTCCACATTTCGATAGCTTGGCCGTTTTTAATCGTCGGGCCGAAACGTTCACCCAATCCATAAACAAATTCGTTGGGTTGAATCAGTAGCTGTTCAGCAAGATATTTTTCGTTATCCGGCGAATGTGCAAGCGTCATCGCGCGCGGAATAGAAGCGGTAAGCAACTCGCCATTGCGCCAATACTCAATACGGAAACCCTCATCGTGGCTTACTTTAACTGTGAGATCACCGGAAGTAAGTTCGGCATTGGTACCGTCAATATGAACCGTGTAAGCCGGAGAGTCTTCAGCCTTAATATTAAAAACTGGACTGGGCGGATTGTAGCCACGGAAATGTTCAATTTTAGTGGAAACCACGGATTCGGCAACTGCCGTAATCGTTATTGTTAAGATCGTTGCCCCAACTTCATCCCCACGTTCGCGTAGATACATGGTTGGCGCATAAATCCGAATACCATTATCTACCGCTTCAATTCGTTGAATCTGCCGGGGATGCTCCACTGACCAGCCCTCGCGGTAGAGCCAGTACCCATCAGTGAACTTCATACCTAAGCCTCCTTGAAAAGTCATTTTCTCCGAAATGACCCGCATTATTTAGTTTACCAACGAAAGTAATTAAGTTGTGCATCTTTTCAATATTAATTTCGTTGCTAAAATTATACTAAGCGTGAGCTAGCTGATGTGCAAAAAATTTTATGGGACAACAGTTCTTATATTGTAAGACACGCGAATAAAAAATGCCGGAATTCCGACATATTCCCGGCGGCCACGTCAGATGACTTATTTTCGAAGTAATACAAACAGCCCTGTATAAATAATCCCGGCCAGATTCTACCGTTTTCCGACACGCGCCCATTTTTCCACCATACAGCCCATATCTCGGCTTTCGTTCTTCGATTTTTGGGGATTACCAAGGATCTCGTGCATAAGTATCAACTTTTTGCACCCTCCAAGCCGCATATAGC